>NZ_JBJXHK010000030.1:0-29822 GCF_046638635.1 Lysobacter zhanggongensis | reverse complement strand
GCGCCCACCCCGGGCACCGACCGCGCCGCCACGCCCGCCGCCGCCACCGCGCCGAAGGACGAGACCGCCGACCAGTTCATCGCCCGGGTCAACGCCGAGCTCAAGGCGATGTATCCGCAGATGACCGCGGCGCAGTGGCTGTCGTCCACTTACATCATCGATGACAGCAAGCTGCTGGCCGCCGCGGCCAACGAGCGCTACCTGTCGCAGCTCAACAGCTGGATCGAGCAGGCCAAGCGGTTCGAGGGCCAGGAAATGTCGCCGCAGACCGCGCGGTCGATCCAGCTGCTCAAGCTGGGCACCTCGATGCCCGCGCCGAGCGACCCGGCCAAGCTGGCCGAGCTGACCCGCATCGCCGCCGACATGGAAGGCATGTACGGCGCCGGCGAGTACTGCACCGGCGAAGGCGAGGCGCGCAATTGCCGCCAGCTGGGCGCACTGGAAGACGTGCTGCGCAACAGCCGCGACTATGACGAGCAGCTGGAAGCCTGGCGCGGCTGGCACACCATCTCCAAGCCGATGCGCGACGACTACACCCGCTTCGTGGAGCTGGTGAACCTCGGCGCCGACGAGATGGGCTTCGCCGACGCCGGCGAGATGTGGCGCTCGGGCTACGACATGAGCCCGGTCGAGATCGCCGCCGAGACCGACCGCCTGTGGACCCAGGTCAAGCCGCTGTACGAGGACCTGCACTGCTACACCCGCACCCGTCTGGCCGCCGAGTACGGCGAGGACAAGGCGCAGGTAGCCGGTGGCATGCTGCCCGCGCACCTGCTGGGCAACATGTGGCAGCAGGACTGGGGCAACCTGTGGGACATCGTCGTCCCGTACGAGAACGCCGGCAAGCTCGACATCACCAGCGCGCTGGAGTCCCGCTACCAGCAGATCCATGCGCAGAAGCTGGCCCAGCACACCGGCGACCGCAGCCCGTCGAGCCTGGCCAACATCGAGCACGAGGCGCAGGAAGCCGCCGCCCGCCAGATGACCAAGCGCGCCGAGGACTTCTACACCTCGCTTGGCCTGCAGAAGCTGCCCGAGAGCTACTGGGAGAACACCCAGTTCATCAAGCCGCGCGACCGCGACGTGGTCTGCCACGCCAGCGCGTGGGACATGAACATGGAAGGCGACGTGCGCACCAAGATGTGCATCAAGCCCAACGAGGAAGACTTCACCACCATCTACCACGAGCTCGGCCACCTCTATTACGACCTGGCCTACAACAAGCAGCCGCCGCTGTTCCAGGCCGGCGCGCATGACGGCTTCCACGAGGCGATCGGCGACACCATCGTGCTGGCGATGACGCCGAAGTACCTGGAGTCGATCGGCCTGGTGGACGCCCAGCAGCAGAGCGAGCAGGCACTGATCAACGCGCAGATGCGCATGGCGCTGGCCAAGGTGTCGTTCCTGCCGTTCGGCCTGATGATCGACCGCTGGCGCTGGGGCGTGTTCGACGGCTCCATCACCCCGGACCAGTACAACGCCGCGTGGTGGGACCTGAAGGCCAAGTACCAGGGCGTCGCCCCGGTCGAGGCGCGCGGCGAGGAGTTCTTCGATGCGGGCGCCAAGTACCACGTGCCGGGCAACACCCCGTACACGCGCTACTTCCTGGCCCACGTGCTGCAGTTCCAGTTCTACAAGTCGCTTTGCGATGCCGCCGGTTACACCGGGCCGCTGCACGAGTGCAGCTTCTACGGCAACAAGGCCGCCGGCGCCAAGCTGCAGGCGATGCTCGACAAGGGCGCCAGCCAGCCGTGGCAGTCCACGCTGGAGGAGCTCACCGGTGGCGGCAAGATGGACGCCAGCGCCGTGCTGGAGTACTTCGCACCGTTGCAGGATTGGCTGAAGCAGCAGAACGAAGGCCAGACCTGCGGCTGGCAGGCCAGCGCCGACGCATCGCCAGCGAAGCCGGCGGCCGCGCCGGCCGCTGATGCCAACACCAAGCCGAAGGCGGACGCGGCTGCCGACGCTGATGCCGCTGCCAAGCCGAAGGCCGACGCCAACGCAGACAGCGACACCGACGGGGACAAGGCGAAGACCGAAGCCAAGCCAGCCGGCGAGGCCGAGCGCGGCTGACCCTGCGGGATTCGCAACGCGACAGCATCGAAAGGCCGGCAATTTGCCGGCCTTTCTCTTGGTGCCGCCGGCAATTTGCCGGCCTTTCCCGTGGTGCCAGCGCGCATCACGCACGGGTCATTGCGACGGTGTTACCCAATGCCCTCCCGCCGACCCGTCATCGTTCGCCATGCCCCGCATCGGTTACCACGCCTCGCATGAGCAGTTCCCACCCGACGCCCTGCTCGACCTCGTCATCCGCGCAAAGCAGGCCGGTTTTGGCGCGGCGATGTGCTCCGACCATTTCCACCCGTGGACCCGCGCCCAGGGCCACAGCGGCCATGCGTGGACGTGGCTGGGCAGCGCGATGCAGGCGACCGGGCTGGAGACCGGCGTGGTCAACTGCCCGACCGGCCGCTATCACCCTGCGGTGATCGCTCAGGCCGCGGCCACGCTGGCGTGCATGCACCCGGGACGGTTCTGGCTGGCCGTCGGCAGTGGCGAAGCGCTCAACGAGACGATCACCGGCGAGCCCTGGCCGGACAAGGACGAGCGCAACCGGCGGCTGCACGAGGCGGTCGGAATCATCCGCGCGCTCTGGTCGGGCGAGACGGTCACCCGCCACGGTGCGCTGCCGGTCGAACACGCTCGGCTCTACAGCCTGCCTGCCTCCCCTCCGCCGCTGTTCGCCGCCGCGCTGACGCCGGAGACCGCGCGTTGGGCCGGCGCCTGGGCCGATGGCCTGATCACGGTATCGGAGGAGCGGCCACGCATGCAGGCGGTGGTCGATGCATTCCGCGAAGGCGGTGGCGCAGGCAAGCCGCTGCACCTGCAGGTGAAACTCTCGTTCGCCACCTCCGACGGGGAGGCGATGGCCGGCGCGATGGAGCAGTGGCGCGCCAACGTGCTCGAAGGCGACCAGAACCAGGAGCTGCGCACGCCGGCCGAGTTCGAGGCCGCCGCCCGCGATGTGAACGAGGCGGCGATGCGTGCGGCGGTGCGCATCTCCGCCGACCCCGTGCGGCATCGCGCCTGGCTGGAGGAGGACCTCGCCATGGGGTTCGACGGGCTCTACCTGCACAACGTCAACCGCCAGCAGGAGCGCTTCGTCGACGTGTTCGGCGACAAGGTGCTGCCCGGACTGGGGTAACCGGGCGCGGCGTGTCCCGCGCTACTCGCGTTGCTTGCGCCGCATCCACCGGTAGCCGTACGGGCCCAGCGCGATCCGTAGCGGTTTGCCTTCCGGCGTCGGGTAGTCGCGGTCGCGCAGCACGTCGACCAGCTCCAGCAGGTCGTCCTCGCGCAGTGCGAACTCCACCGGCTCGCCACCCAGGTTGATCAGGGCGACCACCACCGAGCCGCCCTCCTCGTCGTCGTAGCGCACACCGAACACCGGCCGGCATTCGAACCGCGCCAGCCGGTACGGGCACCCCATCTCGCGGATGCCCAGCCGGCACCCGATCATCGCGATCGTGCGCCCCAGCAGGGAGTCCGGTTGCGGCATTTCCGCCTCGACGTTGCGCGCCGGGTAGCCGAATGCGCCGTCACTGATCGGCGGGGCGACCAGGTCGCCGGCGTCCGCGCTGGAGAACCCACCGTTGCGGGTGTCGCTCCACTGCATCGGGGTACGCACCGAGCGGCGTTCGGGCAGTGACAGGTCGTCACCCATCCCGATCTCCTCGCCGTAGCGCAGGATCGGCACCCCCGGCAGCGACAGCATCAGCGCATGCGCCATGGCGATCCGCGCATCGTCGCCGCCGAGCATCGGCGCCAGCCGGCGACGGATGCCACGGCCGTAGATGCGCATGTCCTCGTCCGGCGCAAACGCGGCCATGACCTCCTCGCGCTCCTGCGGCGACAACTGCTCCAGGTCGAGCTCGTCGTGGTTGCGCAACCACACGCCGAAGCGGCTGTGCGGCGGCGGCGGCTTGCGCTCGGTCAACGCGCGGGCCAGCGGCTCGCCCTCCCCCCGCGCCAGCGCCAGGAACAGATGGTTGNTGCCCACCCCCACGCCGAAGCGGCTGTGCGGCGGCGGCGGCTTGCGCTCGGTCAACGCGCGGGCCAGCGGCTCGCCCTCCCCCCGCGCCAGCGCCAGGAACAGATGGTTGTTGACCCAGAAGTCCAGCAGCAGGTTGAGCCGCTGGCCGTTGCCGAAATACTCGTCGTACTTCGACACCGGCACGTCGGTCTCGCCCATCAGCACCGCGTCGGGGTTGCGGCGCGCGATCACGTCGCGCATGTCGTCGAGGATCCACAGCCCGTCCTTGCGCGGGTCGGCGGCGCGCGCCACCTCAACCATGTGCGGCACGGCGTCGACCCGGAACCCGGCGATCCCCAACCGCAGCCAGTACGCCATGATCCGCGCGATCTCGGCGCGCACCGCCGGGTTGGCGACGTTGAGGTCGGGCTGGTGCGAATAGAACACGTGGCGGTAGTACTGCCCGGCCTGCTCGTCCCAGGTCCAGATGCTGTCCTCGATGCCGGGGAAGATCGGCTCCACCCCCTCCACTTCGACCGGTTCGTCCGACCACAGGAACCAGTCGCGGTATGGCGAATCGCGGTGGCTGCGCGCGTGCTGGAACCACGGGTGGTCGACCGAGGTGTGTTGGACCACCAGTTCGATGAGCACGCGCAACTGCAGCTCTTCGGCGCGCTCCATCAGGTGGATGAAATCGGCGATGTCACCGAACCGCGGATCGACCGACAGGTGGCCGCTGACGTCGTAGCCCGCGTCGCGGAACGGCGACTTGTAGAAGGGCAGCAGCCAGATGCAGTTCGCACCCAGCGCGCGCAGGTGGTCGAGCCGATCGGCGACGCCGCGCAGGTCGCCTCGCCCGTCGCCGTTGGAATCCCTGAACAGCGACGGGTCGATCTGGTAGATGACGGCGTTGCGGTGCCAGTCCTCGTGCATGCGGGCCTCCGGTGGTGGCAGGCCCACGATGAGGCCGCGCCCGCCGTCATTCCGCCGTGATCGACACCGGCTTCAGCAAAATGTCACGTCCGGCTTACGCCACAGGCTGTATCAGTACAGCTCCCCCGCCCCCGCATCACCCATGCCGACATCGCTCGATCTCACCTCGCTCCCTCCAGTCGCCACGCAGCCGCAGGCCCTCCCCGCGGCGCCCGGCGCGACGGACCTTCGCGGCCGGACGCTGGCCATGGCCGTCGCACCTGGCGTCGATGCCGGCCAGGTCGAGGCGTTGCTGACGGGCATGCGCCGCCGCGGTGCCCACGTCGAACTGGTCGCGCCGACCCTCGGCGCCATCGAGACCCCACGCGGTTCGACCCTGATGCCGGACCGCACCTTCAACGCGTGCTCGCCGCTGGATTACGACGCCGTGGTGGTGCCCGACGGCGACCTCCATCGGTTGCGCGACGACGGCGCGGCGATTGCATTCGCCGCCCGCGCCTATCTGCACGGCGTGCCGATCGGCCTGGTTGGCGCCGGCGCCGAGCTGTTGCAGGGGATTGCCGCGTCGCCGCGGGACGGCGGGCGCGATGGCCGTGGCGGTATCGTCCGTGACACCCGCGCCTGCGCGGGCTTTGTCGAAGCCCTGGCATGCCGGATCGCGGCGACCTCGCCGATCACCGACCCGCCGGTCGACCACCGCATCGCCAGCTGACTAGAGCGAATCCGGCACCCGCGGCGTCGCGCTGCGGCCACGTCCATTGCCGTTGGCCGACACCACCGCTTCCCAACGCCAGAAGGCCCAGCCCGCCGCCGTGAACAGGCCGGCCGCCACGGCCAGCCACAGGCCGTTGCCACTGAGCCACGGCGACACCACACCGGCGATCAACGCATTGCTGACCAGCGCGGTGAACGCCTGCAACGACGACGCCGAGCCGCGCTGGCGCGGGTACATGTCCAGCACCGCGAGGGTCAGTATCGGGAACACCAGCGCGATGCCGAACGCATTGAGCGTCATCGGCACGACCGCCCAGGGCAGTTGCAGCACGTCGGTCGACAGGTTGTAGGCGACGTTGAACACCGCCGCCACCGCCGACACCGCAAAGCCGATGCCGACCAGCCGCGCGCCGCTGATCCGGCCCGCCGCGCGTCCGGAGACCCAGGCGCCGAGCACCATGCCGCCGATGGTCGGCACGAAGAACCAGCCGAACTGTCTCTCGTCCATCCGCAGCAGGTCGAGCACGAACGCGGGCGCCGAGGCGATGTACAGGAACAGCGCGCCGAAGTTGAACGCCGCCGCCGCGGCCAGCCGCTGGAACCGGGTGTTGAGCAGGATCGCGACGTAGTCGCGCACCAGTCGCCGCGGGCGCAGTTCAAGCCGCGCCTCCGGCGGGTGCGTCTCGGGCAGCAGCCGCCAGGTCGCCAGCAGCAGCAGCACCGAAAAACCCACCAGGAACCAGAAGATCGCCGGCCAGCGGCTCCACCCCAGGATCCAGCCGCCGATGATCGGCGCGATGGCCGGCGCGATGCCGAAGATCATCGACACCTGGCTCATCAGCCGCTGCGCGTCGTCGCCATCCAGCACGTCGCGGATGACCGCGCGTCCGACGATCAGGCCGACGCCGGCCGACAGTCCCTGCAGCGCGCGGAACACCAGCAGCGTGGTGAGGTCGGTCGACAGCGCGCAGCCCACCGACGCCAGGGTGAACACGGCCAGCCCGGCGATGATGACGCGGCGCCGCCCGAACGCGTCCGACAGCGGCCCATGCACCACGCTCGTCACCGCGTAGGCGATCAGGTACACGCTGATCGTCTGCTGCAGCGCCAGCTTGTCGGCGCCCAGTTGCTCACCCAGCTGCGGGAACGCCGGGAAGATCGTGTCGATCGAGAACGGGCCGAACATCGCCAGCCCCGCCAGCAGCAGGGCCAGCCGGCGCAAGGAGATCGTCGACGCGGGAGGAAGGTTGGCGGCGGCCATTACACAGGCATCGTGGGGGTCCGGCAGGATAGCAACCACGGCGTCGCGGCATCTTTGCACTTCAAGGCCGGGAGCCCGCACCCTTCACCGTGCCCAGACGGCGCCCCCGTTAACGTCGAGCAACCTGCCCGTCCACCCCATCCACGCTGCATGAGCCAACCCCCGCAAGCCGCCCCTTCCGTCAGCACGGGTATCAAGGGCCTCGACCACATCCTCGGCGGCGGGTTCACCCCCAACCGCCTGTACCTGCTCGAGGGCGAACCGGGCTCGGGCAAGACCACGATGGGCCTGCAGTTCCTGCTGGCCGGCGTGCAGGCGGGCGAGACCGTCCTCTACGTCACGCTGTCGGAGACCCGCGACGAGCTGCTCGAGACGGCCGCCTCGCACGGCTGGTCGCTGGACGGGATCCACATCCACGAGCTGCTGCCGATGGGCGACCAGCTCGACCCGGAATCGCAGTACACGATGTTCCACCCCTCCGAGGTGGAGCTGGGCGAAACCACCGGCCGCATGCTGCAGGAAGTAGAGCGCCTGCAGCCCACCCGCGTGGTGTTCGATTCGCTGGCCGAGATCCGCCTGATGGCCGGCACCATGCTGCGCTTCCGTCGCCAGGTGCTGGCGCTCAAGCAGTACTTTGCCGGGCGCCATACCACCGTGCTGTTGCTGGACGATGCCAACGGCGTCGAGCAGGGCGCACCGGTCCACACCATCGTCCATGGCGCGGTGATGCTGAGCCAGATGCGCCCCGACTACGGTGGCGACCGGCGCCGGCTGCGCATCGGCAAGCTGCGTGGCCGCCCCTTCATTGGCGGCTACCACGACTACGAGATCCGGACCGGTGGGGTGGAACTGTTCCCGCGGCTGGTCGCCTCGCACATCCAGCGCGCCGGCAAGGTCGAGCAGATCACCTCCAACCTGGCCGAGCTCGATGCGCTGCTGGGTGGCGGGCTGGACCGCGGCACCAGCGTGTTGCTGATGGGCGCGGCCGGCGTCGGCAAGTCCTCGCTCGCCACCCATTTCGTCATGGCCGCGGCCGAGCGCGGCGAGCGCTCCGCGCTGTTCCTGTTCGACGAGAGCGTGCGCACCCTGATGACCCGTTCACACGGTATGGGGTTCCCCCTGCAGCAGCAGGTCGACGAGGGACGGGTATCGGTCGAGTCGGTCGACCCCGGCGAGATCTCCCCCGGCGAGTTCATCCAGCGCATCCGCAACGAGGTTGAGAACCACGGCGCGCGGCTGGTGATGATCGACAGCCTCAGTGGTTACTTCAATGCCATGTCCGGCGAGAAGTTCGTGCTCATCCAGCTGCACGAGCTGCTCGCCTACCTGGCGAAGATGGGCGTGGTGACGTTGCTGATCAACGCCCAGAAGGGCCTGATCGGCCGGATGAGCAGCGACATCGATGTCAGCTACCTCGCCGACACCGTCATCCTGCTGCGTTACTTCGAGGCCGAGGGCCAGGTGCGCCAGGCATTGTCGGTCCTCAAGAAACGCACCGGCGCCCACGAGCGCACCATCCGCGAGCTCACCATGACCGGCCAGGGTGTGCGCGTCGGCGAGCCGCTGCGCGACTTCGCCGGGGTCCTCACCGGGGTGCCCCACCCAGTGGGAGCCGGCCGGCCCGGTAACAGACGCACCGGCCAGGAGCGGCCGTGAGCACCACTGGCAGCGAGGGGACCGAGCAGCGCGTTCTGCTGCTGCTGGCCACTGCGCGCGACAACGCACTGACCCGGGACCTGCTCCACCGCCACAACATCCAGTCGCACACCTGCGCGTCGGCGCCGGCCTTGATCGCCGAGCTGTCGCGCGGCTGCGCGGCGGTGCTGGTGTGCGAGGAGACCATGACCCCGCCGGGCGCGCTCGGCCAGCTGGCCCAGGCGGTGGAGAACCAGCCCAACTGGTCCGACCTGCCGGTACTGATGTTCACCGGCGGCGCGCCCGATTCCACCGTGGTGGGCGACGCGGTGGCCATGCTGCACAACGTCACCCTGTTGGAGCGCCCGCTGCGTGCGGCCGCCCTGTTGAGCGCGGTGCGCAGCGCCCTGCGGGCACGTGGACGCCAGTACGAGATCCGTGGCCACCTGGCAGTGACCGAACGCGCCCGCGCGGCGGAGGTCGAGGCCATGCAGCGCAAGGACGAGTTCCTGGCGATGCTGGCCCATGAACTGCGCAATCCGCTGGCACCGATCAACAACGCCCTGCACCTGCTGGCGATGGACGACTCCGACCCGGCCCGGCGCACCCAGCTGCGGGAGATGATGTCGCGCCAGGTGCACCATATGGTGCGGCTGGTGGACGACCTGCTGGAGGCCTCCCGACTGTCGCGCGGGATGATCACCCTGCACACCGGGACAATCGACCTGCGTGACGCGCTCGCCGCGGCGGCGGAGCTGGCCCGCCCGCAGATCGAGGCCGGGAGCTGCCGGCTGGCACTGGACCTGCCGGACCACCCGTTGCCCGTCGAGGCCGACCCGGTGCGCATCGCCCAGGTCTTCGGCAACCTGCTCAACAACGCCGCCAAGTACGGATGCAACGGGGGTCACGTCGAGGTGGCGGCACGCACGCGGGGCGACGCGGTCATCGTCACCGTGAGCGACGATGGCCAGGGCATCGCCGAGGACGTCCTGCCGCGGGTGTTCGAGCTGTTCACCCAGGGCGAACAGGGCTACGACGGCGCGCGCGAAGGACTCGGGATCGGCCTGGCACTGGTCCGCAGCCTGGTGGAATTGCACGGCGGCACCGTGGACGCCCACAGCGACGGTCCGGGCACCGGTGCCCGGTTCACCGTCACCCTGCCATTGGCACGCGACCAGCCGGTGCAGGCCGTGCCGCCCACCCGGCGCACCGCCGCCTCCGCGGACGCGCGCGGCGACCTGCGGGTGCTGGTGGTGGACGACAACCTGGACGCCGCCGCCTCGCTGGGGCTGCTGGTCGAGTCGCTCGGGCTGCGCCCCCGCATCGCCCACGATGGCCGCCAGGCACTGGCCGAGGCCCGCGCGTTCCATCCACAACTGGTGTTGCTGGACATCGGGATGCCTGGCATGGACGGCTACGAAGTGGCTCGTCGGCTGCTGGCCGACAGCGATGGCACGCCGCCGGTACTGGCGGCCGTGACCGGATGGAACCAGCCGCGGGACCGCCGGCGCGCACGCGAAGCCGGCTTCAGCCACCACTTCGCCAAACCGGCCGATGTGGAGGCGATCGCCGACCTGATCCAATCGCTGCGCCCCGCCCCGGGGCACGTCGCCGGGCAGGCACAACCGGCCGATCCGCGACTGGCCCTGGCGCCGCGGTAGGGCGCGCGGAACGCCGCAGCCGCTAGACCCCGTCGCCGGCGCGCTCCACCCGGTAGTCGATCGGCTTGTAGCGGAAGTTGTTGGACTGCCCGGCCGAGCAGGACGTCATCGCCACCACCAGCGGCATTTCCGCCCGCAGGCGCAGGTGCGCGCCGGGCTTGCTCAGCGGCGGCAGCACGCGGATCTCACCGCTGTCGCCGTCCACCGCCACGTGCATGAAGATGTTGAACGCAATCGGGACCCGGTCGCGGGTGATGCCCCACGGCGCCAGCGCCATCGCCAGGTTGCCCTCGCAGCCCGGGCGGCCCTGCTCCTCGCCGTAGAGCTTCTCGAACATCTCCTTCGAGCACGGCGTCAGGGTGAAGTCGTGCCGGCCGCAGGTGTCCTCCAGCAGGGTGAACATCGGCCGGCTGCGGTTGGAATACAGCACGTCGCCGGTGGTCAGGAACAACCGCGACGCGTAGTCGATGGACCGCCCCGACGACAGGTACTCGGCCATGTCCTCGCGGTTGAAGGCCACCAGGTCGCTGACCTGCTCGCCCTCCGGGTCGATCACCACCAGCTCGTCGCCGGGCGCCAGCTCCACCGCCTTGGCCGAGCACGGCGGGATACGCACCACCTGCCCGCTCATGCGGCGCCCTCCGGGCCCGTGGCGCGGAACGGGCAGCGCCAGCCGGCGCCGACCGCGCGGCCGCTGTACTGGCGCGCCTCGCTGGCCTGGCCGTAGTCCGACAGGTTGGGGTTGATGGATCCCTGCAAGGCGATGTCCCGTGCACGCGTGGCCTGCTGCATCTTGGCAAAGCGGCCGTCCTCGCGCAGCCGGTTGAACTGGCGGTGCGAATTGAACACCAGCACCGGCGCCTCGAACCGCCGCGCGATGCGCGACGCGCCCGGGTGCAGGCCGATGACGAAGAACGGATGCCCCGCCAGGCTCATGCTGAAGCGCGGGCTGTCGGGGTCGCGCTCCACGTCGGCCGCCCACGTGTTGCCGCGCGCCAGGTCCAGCTCGTGCAGGCGCTGCAACTGGTTCCACAGCTGGCGCTCGAACGCCGCTTCGTCCATCGACCGCGGGCCGCGGAACAGCGCCACCAGCGAGTCGACCGAACGGTCATCCGCGTCGCGCTCGTCCAGCATTGCGACAAAGCCGGCCAGCGCATCCAGCAGCGGGCCGTCGTTGGATACGTCACCCAGCGGGGCGAACTCGCGCGTGTGCAGGCCATCGCGCGCCAGCGCCAGCTTGGACCCGACGCAGGGGAAGTCCTCGGAGGCAATGAAGTCACGGAAGCGGGAGTCGAGCGTGCCGGACGGTGAGGGCGCCTTGCGTGCGGCGGGACGCGGGGCAAAGGCGGTGTCGAAATCGTACGCGTGCGGCATCGGGGCTCCGGTATGGGGGGCTTGCAGGGGATCAGCACACGCTAGCCAGCGGCGAGCGCAGGCACCGTGCAGGCAAGGCGACGAGGGCGTGAAGCGTTCAGCCACGCCCGGACGGCTAACGTGGCCGGATCCCGGCAATACAAGCAGGCACCGCGCATGGGCTTACTGGTAGACGGCAACTGGCAGGACAAGTGGTACGACACCGACAGCACCGGCGGGCGGTTCGAGCGCTCCGCCGCGCAGTTCCGCAACTGGGTGACCGCCGACGGCAGCGCGGGCCCCGACGGCCGCGACGGCTTCAAGGCCGAACCCGGCCGCTACCACCTGTACGTGTCCTACGCCTGCCCTTGGGCGCACCGCACCCTGGTGATGCGCGCCTGGAAGGGGCTGGAGGAGCACATCGGCGTGTCCGTGGTGCACCCGCTGATGCTGGAGCACGGCTGGGAGCTGCGCAGCGACTTCGACGGCGCCACCGGCGACCGCCTCTACGGGCTCGACAGGCTGTACAAGCTCTACCTCAAGGCCGACCCGCACTACAGCGGCCGCGTCACCGTGCCCACCTTGTGGGACACCCAGCGCGAAACCATCGTCAGCAACGAGTCCGCCGACATCATCCGCATGTTCAATCGTGCCTTCGACGGCGTGGGCGCACGGCCAGGCGACTACTGCCCCGACGACCTGCGCGACGGGATCGACGCCATCAACGCCACCGTCTACGACAAGGTCAACAACGGCGTGTACAAGGCCGGCTTCGCCACCACCCAGGACGCCTACGACGACGCCGTCACCGCCCTGTTCGACACCCTTGAATCCCTTGAGCGGCGGCTGGGCGAACACCGCTACCTGATCGGCAACACCCTCACCGAGGCCGACCTGCGCCTGTGGACCACCCTGCTCCGGTTCGATGCGGTGTACACCACCCACTTCAAGTGCGACCGCAAGCGCATCGCCGACTACCCCAACCTCACCGGCCTGTTGCGCGACATTTACCAGATGCCCGGCGTGGCCGACACGGTGCACATGGACCACATCCGCCACCACTACTTCCGCAGCCACCCGACCATCAACCCGCACGGGATCGTGTCGATCGGGCCGGCGTTCGACCTGGATGCACCGCATGGGCGGGACGGCTTGGGCGCGCGGGAGGTCCGCAGCGCCCAGTGACCCCACCGCAGGGACGGACTGCTAACGACTCCCGCATACTCGGCGCGCGCGGCGGGGAGCCGCGCCCACCCCGGGGACCGGGTGCCCTCCTGCCGGACGAACGACATGACCCGCCACCTGCTTGCCCTGGCGTTGCCCACCCTGCTGCTTGCAAGCTGCGCCGCCGCCGAGGCCCCACCGCAGCCCCAGCCGACCATCGAAGCGGACGGTGCGCTGTCGATACCCGACGGCTACCAGCCCGGCGCACCGATCGACCCCGCCCGCGTCGACTGCGAGCAGTACCTGCAGATGAACCCGCCGGACGTGCGAAACGAAGCGCAGCGCCTTTGCGCGAGCAGCGCCCCCGGCGAGCGCGACCGCAACCCGTACTGCCAGATCGAGGCGATCACCGCGGCCTGCACGCGCCCGGCGCCCGACGCCGGCCCGGCCTTGACCCCAGAGCAGGCGGTGCCGCAGGCGCAGGCGGCGGGACCCAAGGGCGTGACCGCCACGTTCGAAATACCCGTCGCCTCGGTCGAGATCTACGCGACCGCGCCGCGGCTGCACTCGGAGGCCAACCATGAAAACGGCAAGGCACTGAGCGTGCATTTATCGGAAGCCGCCCACCAGACGTTGGCCGCACGCCTGGGCGCCGACTACACGAAGACCCTGCAGGGCAAGCGCATCCGCGTGACCGGAACCGCCCAGCGCTTCCACGTCGCGTCGTTTACCGCGGGCGAGGACAGCAAGGCCTTCGAGCGGACGGTGATCGAGCTGCAGGACGCGGCGGATCTCGTGGTGCTCTGAGGGTCGGTGTCAGCAGCCGGGTCGATCAGCCGCCTGCCAGCCCACCGCCCATCCGGCCCGGCAGCGCGCCGTCATCCTCTACCGCGTTCGGGTCTTCCAGATCGCCGACCTCGCGGTCCATGCCCGCCTTCTGTGCGGGCTCGGCCGGCGGTGCGCCGGGGACCGGGTCCTGACGGTTGCCGGTGCGTTCCGGCGTGGCGGGGATGCTGGGGTCTCGTTCGTGCTGGTCGCCCATTGAGGTGTCCTCGAGTCGGGAGATCCAGCCTAGGCGCGGCGTGGTGAAGGCGGCATTTCGCTAGGCCGCCAGGTTTCTGCTGTCAGGCCGCTTGATCAAGCGCCCACGTATCCGCCAGGAGCTCTGCCTGACTGATCACTTTTTCCATGGCGGCGGGCTGCCGATCCGGCGGGTAGCGGTACTTGGCCAGCAACACCTTCACCATGGCCACCATCTTCGCGCGGGACGACACCCGGTTCTGCCAATTGATCGTTGCCGACCGACGCAACTTGTCGGTCAGTTCCTGCGCCAGCGCGCGCAATGTCGCGTCCCCCATCTCGCGCACGGCCGATTCGTTCTCCACGAGCGCCTGATAAAAGGCGAACTCCTCCTCGCTCATGCGATGGGGTGGACGCGCTGCATTGATCTCCTTGGCGAGTTTGATGAGCTCCTCGATAACCTCGACCGTGGTGATTGCGCGGTTCTGGTACCGGGCAATGGACTCCTCAAGACGCTCAGTGAACTCCTTCCCCTGCATTGCGTTTCGAGCACCACGCGCTTTGACCTGATCGGCAATCAGCCGCTCCAGCAGTTCGGCCGCGAGGTTCTTGGTCGGCATCTCACGCACCTGGGCGAGGAAGCGTTCGTCCAGCAGGGAGATATCCGGCTTACCCAGTCCGAGTGAGCCGAAGATGTCGTTCACGCCTTCGACCAGCACGCCCTTCGCGACCAGCTGGCGCAACGCGGCTTCCTTTTCCAGCCGCGTTCGCGTCTGCCCTGCACGTGTCAACTTGATCAGGCACACACGCACCGCCTGGAAGAACGCGATCTCTTCCCGCAACGCCATCGCTTGTGGCCGTGTACCGGCCAGCGCCTGGGCGCGGGTCAACTTGAGCACCTGGTCAAGAAACCGGCGGACTCCCCGGTTGCGCCCCTTCTCGTCCGGCTCGGGATCCACCTGCAATACGTGCTCCATGGCGGGGCCGAGCAGAGCGACGGCGTGCTTGGGATCGGGGAACCCCGAGTAGTCAAATCCGTTGAAGAACTCCTTGCGGATCACGTCGATGGTGTCCAGCAGGATCACCAACGCCTGACCCGAGGTATCAACCGGTTCCCGATCAACGCCGGCGTCCTTGGTGTACTGCTTGATTGCCTGCTTGAGCTCCTCGCCAATGCCGATGTAATCAACCACCAAACCGCCCGGCTTGCCCCGCCAGACCCGGTTGGTACGGGCGATGGCCTGCATCAGGCCGTGTCCCTGCATCGGCTTGTCGACGTACAGGGTGTGCACGGGTGGCGCATCGAATCCGGTCAGCCACATGTCTCTGACGATCACGATTTCCAGCGGATCGTCCGCGTCCTTGAAGCGCTTCTCCAGCAGCTTGCGCTGGGTCTTGTCGGTCCGGTGCGGCTGGAAGTGCGATGGGTCGGACGAGCTGCCTGTCATCACGATCTTGATCCGCCCTGCATTGACATCCGCGTCGTGCCAGTCCGGACGCAGCTTCACGATCTCGGCGTATAGCCGCACCGCCGCCTCGCGGGAGATGGCCACGACCATCGCCTTGCCGGCCAGCGCCTCGGTACGCGCTTCCCAATGCGAGACGAGGTCCGCAGCCAGGGTCGACAATCGACCCTCTGCCATGGCCAGCGCTTCCAGTCGGGTATGCCGGCTCGCGGTCTTGCCCTGCTCGTCGCTGTCCTCGTCGTCCGTGACTTCAAGAAACTCATCCAGCAGCGCCTGCTTCTCGGCCTCGTTGAAGCGCAGCTCGATGATGCGCGACTCGTAGCTGACCGGGACGACCGC
This sequence comes from Lysobacter zhanggongensis, assembly GCF_046638635.1. Classification (NCBI taxonomy): domain Bacteria; kingdom Pseudomonadati; phylum Pseudomonadota; class Gammaproteobacteria; order Lysobacterales; family Lysobacteraceae; genus Lysobacter; species Lysobacter zhanggongensis. The sequence goes on along the minus strand of NZ_JBJXHK010000030.1, from coordinate 14,246 downwards.
CTCGTCCTCCTGCGCGGCGATCATGTCGTACACATCGACATAGGTGCCGAACACCGCCTCGGTATCGCGGTCGTCCAGGCTGACAGGCGTGCCGGTCATTCCCAGATAGATCGCATTGGGCAACGCATCACGCATGTACTTGGCCAAGCCGTACTTGGTCTGGCCGGTGGCCGTGTCCATCTCGGCGGTGAAGCCGTACTGGGTCCGGTGTGCTTCGTCGGCGATCACGATGACGTTGGACCGGGCCGACAGCACCGGCACGCAGGCCTCGCCCTGCCGCGGCGCGAACTTGTTGATGGTGGTGAAGTAGATGCCGCCGGCCTGCGCCTGCCCCAACCTGTCGCGCAGATCCTCGCGGCTGTCGGCCTGCTGCGGCGTGGCGCGCAGGGACCACGCGCTGTCGGCAAAGGTCTCGTAGAGCTGACCGTCCAGATCGTTGCGGTCGGTGACCAGCACGACGGTCGGATTGCCGAACTCCGGCCGGTCACGCAGCGCCATGACATAGAACAGCGCCAGCAATGACTTGCCCGAGCCCTGGGTGAACCAGATCACGCCACCCTTGCCGTCCTTGCGGTGCAGCAGCGCATCCAACGCACGCTGCACGGCACGTTGCACGCCGTGGAACTGGTGCCACTGAGCAATGATCTTGAAGCTGGCGCCACCGTCCGCACCGCCATACGCGACAAACCCGCGGAAGAACTCCAGCAGGGTGCGCGGCTCCAGCAAACCGCGGATCAGCACCTCCAGCTCGAGTTGCGCCTTGTCCACTTTCTTGCCTTCCAGCAGCCGCCACCGCGAGTAGCGGGACAGCGCCGCGCTGAGGGACCCGTAGCGCGCAACCGCACCGTCGGAGATCACATTCAGCAGGTTGAACCAGAACAACTGCGGGACATCCGCCTTGTAGGTCTGGATCTGGTGCCAGGCGGATTCGAAGTCAGCGTTGAGGTCGGCCGGGTTCTTCAACTCGACGACCACGAGTGGCAAGCCGTTGACGAAGAGCACGATGTCCGGCCGCCGTAACTTTGCACCCTGCACAGTGAACTGCTGCACCGCGAGCAGGTCGTTGTCGCCGATTTCGCCACCGATCACCCGGACCCGCATGACGGTCCGTCGCCCGTCGTCCTCCAAGCGCTCCACCGGCACGCCGTTGCGCAGCCAGTCGTAGACCTCACGGTTTCCGTCCACCAGGGATTGCGCACCATAGGCGGCCAAGTGCGTGACCACCGCATCGGCTTCGGCCGGCTGGATGCCCGGATTCAGGCGGTTCACCGCCGCCAGCAGCCGCGGTGCCAGCACCACGTCCGACCAGCGTTCGCGGGCATGCTCGCCTGCTCCCGGCGCCAGTGCTTCCCCGCTCATGCAGGTCCAGCCCAGGCCCTGCAACCAGGCAATGCAAGCGTCTTCGAGATGGTTTTCCAGCATGGCTCCCCCGTACTGCCCTGTTAATGCCCGCCCGGAGCGACGGCGCCTTCCGGGTTGAACGGAAACACCCCGCCCGGAAGACACCCGCTCTGCAGATCCATCGGCACCGCGTCCAGCCAAAGCCCGTCTTCAAGATCAAAGCGCGCCAACGCCTTGCCAAACGTATCGCACCGGGGAAACACCAACACCAGTTGCCCTGCCCCACCCAGATAGCGCCGACCGTAGGCAAAGAGCTGGTAGAAGTCGCTCTGGCTCAACCCGTAGTTGCGGGCAGCGTCGGCCTCGTCCAGCAGCTTCCACTTGGCGTCCACCACATAGGTCCGGCCGTCGTACTCGATCAGGAAATCCGGCCGCAACTGAAAGAGCCTGCGCCCGTCCTGCCGCGCCAGGTACCTGCTGGCGGCCTGCGTCTTGAGCGTTGCTCCGGCCGGCAGCCCGCGACGCAGACACACCTCGACGTAGCGCTCGAACACCCGTTCCATCGGGAACAGCAGGCTGCGGCCGGTCCAGTCGCCCAGCGCCGACAGCGGATTCCGGTTGCCCAGGATCAACTCGCACCATGGCCGGATGGCTGCGTAGCGGGCCATCAGTCGGTCCGTGCTCCAACGCCGCAAGTCACCCGGTATGTCGGCGCTGCTGTCTATCGCGGCCAACTGGTGCTCAAGCTCATGCGCCAACCGCCAGTTGCCCGGCTCCCGGGTCAGGCCCGCCACCTTCCGCAGCGCGGTGGCGATCAACTTGTTCTCCGGCCGGTTGGTATCGAATACCTGGTGCTCGACCTGGAACAGATGCTGCCGCCCCGCCGGCTGCCGCACCTGCTGGCCCACCCGCAAGCGGCCGCGCAGAAACCGCACCTCCTCCTCCACCAGCCGGTAGTCGAAACGCAGCCCGCGCCGCACCAGCCCGTCCAGCTCGGCGAGGAACTGCTGGATGATCCACTCGCTCACCGGCCCATCGAAGGTCTGCAGCGCCGTCGGCCCCGAGTCCCGCACCGGCAGGCGCAGGCTGTGCCGCAGCATGTGCACCAGTACCCTGCGTGCTTCGGCTACGCCGGCCTCGCCCCGCACGTGCTTGGGCAGGATCTCGATCCGCGTACCACAGGGCGACTCCAGCACGCCCACGTAGTTGTCCAACCGCAGCCAGCGCCGGTCTTCCACCTGCACTAGCGCGGCGCCGCCACTGCGGTGCCGCTGCGCCTCGCGGCAGAGCCAGTCGAAGACCGACGGCGGAATGCTGGCCACGTCCAGGCTTCCCGCCGGCACCGGGCCGGTGGTCAGCCTTGCGTGCTCGCGGACGGTGACAAGATTCACGCAGTGCCCGGCGGTGCCTTGATGATCCCCAGATACGCCGCCGGCTGCTCGAATGCCGCGTCATTGACTATCCACAGCCGCCCTTCGCCCGGCACGTCGACGTCGCTGCCAAACAGCTCCGCCATGCTGCCGTCCGTCTGCTGCAGGAACCGCAATGGCCCGGGCTTGCGGTGGTCGTTGAAGACCCAGGCAATTTTTTGCCAGTCCTCGAAGAAGTACTCCTGCAGCAGTGGAAGCACCTGGCGGCGGAACACATCGGCCAGCAGCGGCAGGGTCGGCTCGTCCCTCAGCCGCATGAAGTAGGCGTGCCCGAGCATGTAGTCCCGGCCAAGCAACACCTCGATGCGGCGGTTCAGGGTGGCCAACATCTCGTCCAGCGGCACGCCCTCCACTACCACGCCCTCCAGCGCGGCGGACTCCGGCAGCATCTCGACGAACTCGAAGCGGCGGCGCAGTGCGACGTCCAGCCCGGCCAGCGAGCGGTCGGCGGTGTTCATGGTCCCGATCAGGTGCACGTTGGCCGGCACGCTGAAGCGCTCCTTGGAGTACGGCAGCGTGACCGACAACGCCTCGGGTGCGCCCTCGCGCTTGGACGGCTCGATCAGCGTGATCAGTTCGCCGAAGATGCGCGATACGTTGCCGCGGTTGATCTCATCGATCACCAGTACCCTCGGCTCCGGCTCGTCCGGCTCGACGATGCCATCTCCCGCCAGGGGTTGGTTCGAGGGCGCCAGCAGGGCCGCAAGCCGGTCGAGGTTGATCGAGCCGGGCCGCAGCTCGTAGATGGTCATCTGGCTGAAGCGGTTCTCCATCAGGTCCGCATACGGACGCGGCGGGTCGTACTGGCGGAGCCAGCGCACGGGGCGCGATTGCACGTAGTGCTCCTCGCCATCGTCGCGCGCAAGGTGCCGGTAGCCGCCGGTGACCACCCCTATGGCGCGGAACTTGAGGTTGCCGTGGGTGACCACCACCAGGTCGCCGTCCTTCATTCGCCGGACGAACTGATCCAGCGCCGTGATCGCGTAGTCGCCCGGGCCGACGTCCTCACCGGTGGCGCGTACGGCCTGCAGGATGTCGTCGCGCGAGGTCACTCCGGTGAGGTCCGCGCCGTAGCCGAAGCCCATCAGGGCGATGCCCTTCTGCATGCACTCGTCGAAGATGTGGCCCTCGCTGCCGGCATCGCCCAGCGACAGCTTCCAGATGCGCCGCCCCGCCACATCGATGCCGGACTCTGCGGGCGCCACGTTGCGGCTGCGAGCCGCTTCGCACAGCTGTTTGAAGACACCGTCCTCGACCTCGTACCGAAGTCGCTTGGTCTGCTCGTCGGTGCTCGCGCGGATGCCTTCGACGAAATCCTCGTAGCTGAAGCTCTGGTGGAAGGTGACAAAGCGCACCCGGCCGGCATGCGCCAGCTCGTCGAACCGCTGCTTCAGCGTTTCGCGCTCGTCGGCGAACTCGTCAAGAAAGTCCGGGTCGAGGATGCGCAGCGCCTCGTTGACGGTGTTGTAGGTCTTGCCGGTGCCCGGCGGGCCGAACAGGATCTTGTTGGTGGTCACGGGGCGGCTCCCGGTACTGGCGCCGGTGGCGCCGTCTGGATTGCCGGCGATCAGGGACGCCGACGGAAGGTGGACGATGCGGTACTCGTCATCGGCGAGCTTCTCGTATCGCAGGCTGTCGCCACCCTTCACACCCTTGGCAACGTAGTAGGCCGATGCGGCCGCGCGGTTGTGCAGGTAGCCGGTATTGGTGCCGCGGTAGATGTCCGACTTGAAGTCAGTGCCCGCATCGGTGGTAAACCGGGCCGGTGTGCCCGGGCCATCGGGATTCTTCGACCGGATCATCGCTTCGGGGAAGAAGCCACTGTCCAGCGCCTTGACCGGGAAGAACGTGTTGCCCGGCCGGACCGCGCCTTCGGTGACGGCGACCGTCAGCGACGGCACCGAAGCGTCACCGACGCGACGTACCGCGGTCTTGTGGGTGCTGGTGGCCGCGGGGTCGGCATAGATCTCCCAGATACCATGCACCGCCGGGTCGTAGACCTCGTAGTAGGCGCCGTTGCCGGTGCCGACCTTGAACAGCCGGTCGTAGCGGTTGCCGGCATCGGTGCGGCGCGGCTGGCTGCCGGCATGGTAGGAGGTGCGCGCCGGGGCATTCACCGCGACCGCGTTGAGTTCGGCCGATACCGTGCTGAAGGGAATGTCGGGCAGCGTGCGCTTCAGGTATTCCCAGACTTCAGTCCGGTTGGCCTTGCCGCCGAGTGCGGCCACGGCATCGGCGACCAGCTCCCACTGGGTCTTCTGCGAAAGATCGTTCAACGGTGGTTCCCCCTGGCGTGCGTCATGAGAGCGCTTCGACTTCCGCATCGGCTTCCGGTAGGCGGAGCTTGCCGGAGATCAGGCGGGGGAGGAGGGTGTCGCGGAGACCTTCCAGCGAGCTGGCCCTCAGCGCGTTGTTGAGGCAAGCGTCCAACAGGGGCGCCGCCGTTTCCGACAGAACTTTCATCAGTGGCCCGGGAGGAACGGCGACTAGAGCCTCAGTGAGGTGGCGACGTTGGATGTGCCCCATGGTGGTTGCCTTGTGAGCGGCAGTTTCGCGAAAGGCGGGCAAGTGGTGGCGAGTCGCCAAGTAGTAAAACCACTTGGGAACCTCCGTCGAAGTCACTTTGAACAGGTGCTGGTTCAAGGCGCCACGCCCGCCACCCCAAGTCTCTACTTCCAGGGAGCCAGACCATGAGAAGAGCACGTCCCCATCTTCGACAACATATCCTGGCTTTAGGCGTGCGCTGGCTCGGTCTGCGCCACGCGTATGTCCGGCGCGCAACTGCGCGATCTTGATAACCGGAAGGAACTCGGAGTCGCTCTCAGGAGGATATTTTTGGAGCGCGAGTCCATTGAGGTAGTTCGCGATTGAATCCAGAGCTCGCGCAGACCAGCCCTTGGGAATCGGGCCGAGCTTGGAATCCTCAAACTCGCTGGGAAACAGGGCAGCGGTGACGGCGTCCATGCCTTCCGGCTCGCGGCCTTCGGCCTTGGCGCGCACGGGGTCGAAGTCCACGAACCAGGACTTGAACAGGGCTTGGGCGATAGCTTCGAGTGTGGCGTTAGTTCTGCGTAGCAGCGCAATTCGCTCATCAATGGACCAAAGAACATGGCAGATACGGGACTGCTCCCCTCTGCTCGGAAGCGGCAGCACCCAAGTCTTGATCTGCGCGCCACTCAAGTTCTGCTGGGCAGCACCTGTGGCCATTGACACAATCTGCCTGCGATTCCCCAACAGCTGGTAGTACAGAAACCTAAAATCACAAAGCGTGTCATCAACGACCATCGCCGCACATGCTTGGTTGCACGCCATTTCCCTGCCGAGCACGCCAAGCTGGCCCACCGTTGCCCCGTACATCGCCATCAACAACGTATTCCGAGGAAGCCTCTTGGCCGATGAGTAGGCAATGGCTTCTTCGGTTATCCACTCCTCGGCATCACCTACGACACAGTCCGCAAGTTCTTTGGTCTTGATCCATGGCAGGACTCCGCCCTCAAAGTACTCCAGCTTCTTCCGACTCGGGGTACCACCACTTGTGAATCTTTTGCACACACTGGCGATAGAGACCTTGCGCCACTCCGACGGGGGGGACAAACAACTTTCAAGTTCCATAACCCAGCGCCCCCAGCTTCTCCCGGATCACCGCATCCAGCTCCGCCCCCTTCGCCATCTGCTCGGCCAGCTGTGCAGTCAGCCGCTCCATCTTCTCGCCAAACGCCTCGTCGTCGTCCTCTTCCACCTGCGCACCGACATAGCGCCCCGGCGTCAGCACGAAGCCGTGCTTCTCCACTTCCGCCAGTGATGCGGTGTAGCAGAACCCCGGCTCATCGGCGTAAGCATCGCCGTCGCTGAAGTCGCTGCCACGCCAGCGGTGGTAGGCCTGCGCGATGCGCTGCAGGTTCTCATCGGTGAACTCGACCTGCGTGCGGCTGATACGCCCCGTGGCAGCCTTGCGCGCATCGATGAAGAGCACCTGCCCGCTGCGGTCGATGCTGCCGTTGATGCCAGCGCCCTTGTCGCGGGACAGGAACCACAGGCACGCCGGGATCTGGGTGTTGGCGAACAGCTGCCCGGGCAACGCGACCATGCACTCCACCACATCGGACTGCACCATCGAGCGGCGGATCTCGCCCTCGCCGCTCTGCTGCGAAGACATGCTGCCGTTGGCCAGCACGATGCCGGCGCGGCCGCGTGCCGACAGCCGCGCCAGCATGTGCTGCAGCCAGGCGAAGTTGGCGTTGCCCTTGGGCGGGATACCGTGCACCCAGCGCGGGTCGTCGGCCAGTTTGTCGCCACCCCAGTCGGAGATGTTGAACGGCGGGTTGGCCAGCACGTAGTCGGCGCGCAGGGTCTTATGCTGGTCGTTGGCGAAGGTGTCGCCGTAGCTGTCGCCGAGGTTGCCGTCCAACCCGTGCACGGCAAGGTTCATCAGGCACAGGCGGCGGGTAGCGGCCATCAGCTCCTGGCCGTGGATGGCGAGGTCGCCCTGCTTCTTCAGTTGCTTCTGGTGCGCATCCTTGAAGCGAGCGGACTGTACGAACATGCCGCCCGAACCGCAGGCCGGGTCGTAGATGGTGCCCTTGAACGGCGCGAGGATCTCCACCAGCAGGTTGACCACGCTCTTGGGCGTGTAGAACTCGCCGGCGCGGGCGCCCTCCTTCATCGCGAACTGGCCGAGGAAGTACTCGTACACCTCGCCGAACACGTCGCGGCTGGCGTGCTGCCCGGGGTCGAACTTCAACCGCGCCAGCAGGCCCATCAGCTCGCCAAGCTTGCCCGGCTCCAGCTCCAAGCGGGAGAACTCGCGGTACAGCACGCCCTTCAAGCGCGGGTTGTCGGCCTCGATCAGGCCCATCGCCTTGTCCAGCCGCTGCGCAAGGTCCGGCGCGGTGGCCTGCGCCAGCAGCACGTTGAAGTGCGCGTCCAGCGGGATCCAGAACACGTTGTCGATGTCGTAGAAGGTCTTGTCGCCGGTGAAGGCGGTTTCGCTTTCGACGCGGGTCTCCAGGTCGTCGATGAAGTAATCGGACTTGGGGTCGGACAGCCGGGAGCGGATCACCTGCGACTGCGCGTCGTACATGTCCGATACGTACTTCAGGAACACCAGCCCGAGCACCGGGTACTTGTACTGGGCCGCCGCCACCGAGCCGCGCAGCTTGTCGGCGGCATCCCAGAGCGTGCGCTTGAGTTCTTCGTTGGTCATTGCTTGGTTTTCACATCTTTCCGGTCTGTCGGCCGTTTCGACGACTCCGTCCCAACCCGCTCGAGGTCAGGCGGCTCTCCAAGACACGAGATTGACGGCTCGTCACGACCACGGGGTCGGAATCGGTTCAGCAGCGCATGCACCCATCCCAGTAAGTCAGTGCGCGGCCCTGCAGGGGCACGTCTCCGCATGTCACTCCCTCTGTCACCGATGTTCGTAGAAGCCGTACCCCAACCGCCGGGGAAGACCACTCTTGAATCCAGTGTTGGATATTTCGTAATGGCCAGAAATAGCCGCGCGGAAGCGGGCCTTACCATTCATGCAGTGCTCGCTGTCGAAGCAGTAGATGAGGACCGCTTCGATCGAGTTGATTTTCTTGACAGAGATTTTCCCTTGCTTGAGGGAAACCAGGCCGCGCCGCACTTTGAACCGGTGGCCGGGGAAGCGCTGGGCCCACTCACGCTGCTTTTTAATGTGATCTGGTTGAGCTATGCGAACCGCAACGGGTTGGCTATAGGCTTGCCCCACGTACACCATTTTTTCCGCGCCATCCCCATGAGCGGTGATCAGGTACAGCAGCTCGTTTTCATGCTCAGGCACACCCTTCGCTGTCAACTCGACGGGCCTACTCCATTTAATCGTGACGTCGTGATGGTCGTCATCGAAGATCAAATCCATACCCCCCCCTGTGGGACCGCCGAGAGCCGGCGGCTTGCGACATCTTAGGCCTGAGGCCTTGTTACCGGCAGCCATAGTGCAGTTGGTCCATCTCATCAGGTGTTACGCCGCGGCTTGATCTCCGTTGACGGGACGACGCACGGCGTATCACCACATCACGCCGCGGCGCTTTCCTACAGACACTATGCGCCCCCTCCCCGACACTCGCCCCGCTCCCCCGCAGCGGCGCCCGCCGCACGCCGGAGCGGCCCCCACGGATTTGCAGGCACGCGCGGCGTGCCGGTCCCGGGGCGACACATGGAACGCATAAGGATCTTGCCGTGTCCCAGAACATCATTGACTTCACCCTCGACGACGCGCAGCTGGCGGCGTCCCTGCAGGCGCTGACCGACCTTGAGACGCAGTTGTCCGGGCTGGTGGCGATGTCCACCGAGCAGCGCCGCAAGCTGGCGCGCATGGGCGACAAGTCCGAGGCCTTCTGCCGGCAGACGCTGTCGGTGCTGGCGCAGAACCCGCAGGTGGTGCCGCCGAGCCTGAAGCTGGCCGAGGCGCAGGCCGACCTGGCGGCGCTGGATCGGTTGCGCCCGCTGGTGCTGCGCCTGCAGCGGCTGGCCGAGCGTGCCAACGACACCGAGGTCGCGCTGGGCAGCGACGTGATGCGTTGCGCGCTGGACGGCTACGCGCTGCTGAAGGTGTCCGGCCGCAACCAGGGCCTGGAGGGCCTGCGCAAGGAGCTGGGTACGCGCTTTGCCCGCAGCACGCGCAGCACCGAGGACGTGCCCGAGCCGGCGTGAGCCGCCCCACCGGCAGGCCCATGCCCGTCGCACCCTGCAAGGCCGCCCTCGGGCGGCCTTTTTGCTGCCCGCAAGTCGGCGCCGGCCGTGCGGGTTACGGCGCGGCGAGTGGCGAATAAAGCGCCATCACTGCCACTTCAAGAGCCGCCCGCGGCGCCCCAAGTGCCATCGTCGGTGCTTTGAGCGTCGCACCTGGCGGTTCCAGCGGCACGCGTCGCGGCTGGAGTGGCATGCGCCGAACGCAGAGCCGCACACGCCGCCATTCCACCGCCGAGGCTCGCGCTTGCACCTGCGCCCGCGGCGGGTGGTGCGACACACGTCGCACCACAGGCGGCACGCGCGGGGCTCACAGCGGCGCACGCCGTCCAGCGCGCGCGGCACACGGCGCGGCGAACGACACGCGTGGCGGTTACAACGTGGCGGCCGGCGCCGGAAGCGTGACGCTCGACGCTGCGGGCAATACCTGCACCAATCAATACGGCACCGGCGGGCGTGGCCGTGCCGCGCGCGGCGGTCTCAGCGTCCCAACCGCTACCGCGCGGTCAGCAGCGTCCGCGCCGGTCGCCGTGCTTTAGGTGCCCGTTGAGCGCTTCGCGCGGCAACTCCATGGTCTTTTTGCCCTTGTGGCAGACCAGCACGGTGTCGCTGCCGATCTTGCCCATCGGCCCCAACGGGATCACCACGCAGCCGGTGACGGCGACGGCAAGCAGTGCGGCCAGGATAAGTTTCATGTCGGTTCCCCCTGATGGTTGGCGTGCAGCAAAGCCGGGGATTCTGCCGCACCTCCACGCCACGAACCGCGTCGCACGGCCCAGAGTGTCCAATCCGCGCGCCGCCGGGTCACCCGCCCGACGGAGCATCCTGGCCGGCCGCACGCGGAAAGTGCGCGGCGAACACGGTGCCGTGCGCCTCGGTGGACTCCACGTCGATGGTGCCGCGGTGCGCACGCATGATCTCCGCGACGATGTACAGGCCCAGGCCCACGCTGCGCGACCCGGCGCCGACGTCCGCGCCGCGCACCATGGGCTGGAACAGCACCGCGCGCAGCGCCTCGGGGATCGCCGGGCCGGTGTTGTGCACCGACACCGTGAAGCCGTCGGCGCGTGCCACCGACGCCACGATGACCGGCGCGCCGCGCGCGCCGTAGGCCACGGCGTTGGACACCAGGTTGCCGACCAGTTGTGCCAGGCGGTCAGGGTCGGCCGCGCAGGGATGCTCGCCTTCCCGGCGGTGCACCAGCTCCGCTTCGGGGTAGGCCTGGGCCAGCTCGGCCAGTTGGGTGGCGACCGCGGCGTGCAGGTCGAACGGCACCACTTTCACCGCAAGGCCCTGCCCCAACCGCGCGCGGGTGAAGTCCAGCAGGTCGTTGACCAGGCGCAGCGCGCGGGTGGTCGCCCGGGTGATGTTGCCCAGCACCGGCTGGTGCACGGCGGACAGGCCGGCCATCTCCAGCACCTGGCCGCCCAGCCGGATGGTGGACAGCGGATTGCGCAGGTCATGGCTGACGATGCCGACCATCTGCTCGGCGAACAGTGCCCGGTCCTCCGCCGCGGCGCGCTGCTCGCTCAGCTCGGTGATGTCCTGCAGCAGGCCAAACACGCGGCCGGGCATGCCGTCGGGGCCCGGCACGGCCCGCGCTGTCGCCAGCACCGTGCGCTGGACCCCGTCGTCGCCGTTGATGCGGTAGGCATGGCGGTAGGTGGTGGCCGGCGCGTGCAGCATGCGACCCAACGCCGCGAGGGCCGCATCGCGGTCGTCCGGATACACCGCCGCCACGTAGTCCTCGAAGGCGACCGGGCCGGGCCGGTCACGCCCCAGCAGCAACGCCACGCCCGGGTCGAAGTAGCGCTCGCCGGACGCCGGGTCCATCTCCCAGACATGCAGCGCGCCGGCTTCCAGCGCCAGGCGCAGGCGGGTGCCGGCCACCGCCAGCGCATCCCGCGCCTGCTTCTGCTCGGCCAGCAAGCCCTCTGCCCGGTTGCGCGCCGTCATCAGTTCGCGCTCGTAGGTGTGCCGGTCTTCGGCGATGGACACCGCCAGCTCGTGCACCACCGCGCCATCGCGCTCGCGGCGGATGGCATTCATCATCATCGGCAACGGCCGCGCGCCTTCCCGGGCCAGGTCCAGCTTCACTTCGGCGATGGAGCCCTGCATCTGCAGCAGCGGCGCCCAGTGGGTCTGGTGGAAGATGCGCCCGCCGACGGTGAGCAGGTCCTGGAAGCGCCGTTGGCCGACGAGCTGCGCGCGGTCGACCCCGAGCCATTGGCAGAAGGTCGCGTTGGCGTGGCGGATGGTGCCGTCGCCATCGGTCACCAGCAGGCCGCACGGCGCGTGCTCGTAGAGGAAGCTGGTGTCGGGGATGCCCCTGTCGTCAGGCGCGGACACGGTCGTGCAACGGCAAGGCCTCCAGGAACTCGTCCATCGCCGCCATGCTCGCGCTCGGCGCGCTCAGGTGCGGGCAATGCCCGACGTTCTCGATGATGCGCAAGGTGGCGTTGGGCAGCGTCCGCTGCAGGTAGTCGCCCACCGGCCGCGGCGCGATGATGTCGTCGCTGCACTGCAGGACCAGCACCGGCGCCTGCAGCTTGGGAAGGTCGGCACGGTTGTCGGACAGGAACGTCACGCGGGCGAAGTGCGCGGCGATGTCGGGGTCGGTGCGACAGAAGCTGTTGGTGAGCTCCTCCGCCAACTCCGGCTGCCCCGGCGCGCCCATGATGGCCGGCGCCATCGTGCTCGACCACCCGAGGTAGTTGCCCTCCATCGTTTCCAGCAACGAGTCGATGTCCGCGCGCGAGAAGCCGCCGATGTAGTCGCCGTCGTTGATGTAGCAGGGCGACGGCCCGAGCATCACGTGGGCGTCGATCAGCTCGGGCGCCTTGATGCCGGCCAGCAGGCCGATCATCGCGCTGACCGAATGGCCGACGAAGACCACCGGGCCCTGCGCGCCGTCGCGGATGACCTCCAGCAGGTCGTCGGCATGCCCCTGCAGGCTGCCATGGCGCTCGCGGTCGTAGGCCGACAGGTCCGACATGCCGCTGCCGACCAGGTCGTAGCGGATGGTCCGGTAGCGGTCCTCGTAGGCGGGCGCCATCAGCCGCCACATGTTCTGGTCGCAGCCGAAGCCGTGTGCGAACACGATCGTGGCCGGGCCGTCGCCAGCGATGTGGACGTGGTGGCGGTTACGCGTGTTCATGGTGGTGCAGGCCTCCCCTCTCGCCGAGCCGGAAAGGTTGGCATATCGCGCGCAAGCGGCGATGAAGACGGGCCGGGTGTGGGAATGATGGAGCGGCCGTCATCCGGATGCGGCCGCGGCACGCCAGTGGTGTCAGATGTTGCTTTCGTCGGCCGGCACGGCGGTCGACAACGGCGCGGCGCCCCCCAGCGTGTCTTCGCTCTCCGGGCAGTCACAGCCGACGCCGTAGCTGGTCATCGACAGCGAGCCGTAGGCGTAGCCGTCCACCAGTGTCTGCGCCGGGGTGCCGGCGACGGCGGCGGCGCCGGCGATGTAGAGCACCGGCAGGAAGTGTTCGGGCGTGGGCGCGGCCATTGCGTAGTCACGGTGGGCCACCAGCGAAGCCGCATCCCCGGGACGCTCGGTCAGCACCTGGCGGGCGTGCTCGTCGAACCGCCGGGTCCAGTCGAAGCCGGCGTGCGGCTGGGTCCAGTCGATCGCGCGCAGGTTGTGCACCACGTTGCCGCTGGCCATCAGCAGCACGCCACGCTCGCGCAGGCGCGACAGCCGCGCGCCCAGTTCGACATGCCACGCCGGCGGCTTGAGCGCGTTAATCGACAGCTGCACCACCGGCACGTCGGCGTCGGGGAAGGCGTGCACCAGCACCGACCAGGTGCCGTGGTCCAGCCCCCACCCGTCCAGGTCGGCGCCGACATGGTCGGGGCGGGCAATGTCGGCGACTTCCTCGGCCAGCTCGGGCAGCCCTGGCGCCGGGTACTGCACGTCGAACAGCGGCTGCGGGAAGCCGAAGAAGTCGTGGATGGTGCGCGGCCGGGCCATGGCGGTGACCGCGGTGGCGTTGACGTACCAGTGGGCGGACACCATCAGGATGGCGCGCGGCCGTGGCACCGAGGCGCCGAAGCTGCGCCAGGCGTCGGTGAAGCGGTTGCGCTCCAACGCGTTCATCGGGCTGCCGTGGCCGAGGAAGGCGGCGGGCATGGCGGCGTTGGTCTTCATCCGGACGGGTCCTGCAGGGAATGCCGCTACCGTACCCGGGGCCGTCGCCGGCGGCGATGACGCCGCCGTGACGCTGCGTCCCGCCGCCGCACTGGGTCGTTGCGGCCCGCCTAGGCCAGGGCGTAGGCGCCGATGCCGACCGCCACGACCACCAGCGCCAGCAGTGCCGGCACCACCCACCCGGGGCGGCGGGCGTCCTCGATGGGGCGGCGGGGGTCCTCGCCCCGCACGTTGGACACCACGCGGAAGCGCAGGGTGTCGAGGCCGATCTCATCGCCTGCGCGCACCTCGGTGCGCACCACGCGGCGGCCGTTGACGAAGCTGCCGTTGCTGGAACCCATGTCCTCCAGCACAAGTTGGCCGTCGCCGGGCAGCAGACGTGCGTGCAGGCGCGACAGGCCGGCGTCCTCGACGGTGACGGTGCATTCGGGCGCGCGGCCAAACGTGACCACGCCGTGCACCGGCACGTTGCGGCCAAACAGGCTGCCGGCAACGCAGCGCAGCACGAAGTCCGGCACCACCGGGCGCACGGTGGTGGCGCCCAGGTCGTCGTTGGCCGGGGGCAGCGCGGCCAGTGCGTCGCCGGCACCCGGCACGGTCGTGCCGACGCC
>NZ_JBJXHK010000029.1:0-32770 GCF_046638635.1 Lysobacter zhanggongensis | reverse complement strand
GCGGCCACTGGCGCCGGGCTGGGCGCGGTCGGCTGGATCGCGGAAGGGTCCGGGGTTTCCACCGGGTTCGGCGTCGCGTCGGCCGGAGCGGCGGCCGGCTCGGCCGCCATTCCCTCGTCCGGCAGCGGCTCTGGCGCAGGCGGCGATTCGCGCACGATCGTGTTGGATGGCGCCACTTCGGGCGCCTCGATCGGCGGTTGCAGCGGCGCCGACACGGTCCGCGGCGTATCCAGCAGGGCCGAATACTCGCGGACCAGCCTGCCCTGCCCCCAGTCCACCTCGACCAGGAAGGTCAACAACGGCTGCTGGATGGGCTCGCTGCTGGTGACACGGATGACCGGCCGGCCGCGCGCGTCGAGCGCAGAAACAAACTGAAGGTTCGCCACCACGCCCTGGGGCGGCTGCAGGCCAATGCGGGCGAAGGTCTCCGGCGACGCGAGCCCGGCGCGCAGGCGCTCGAGCTCACCCGGGTCGTTGGAAATGATCTGGATCTCGGCCACCAGCGGCTCGCCGAGCTTCGACTTCAGTTCCAGTTGGCCCAGCCCCAATGCGGCCGCCGAGCTGCTGGCCAGAGCCAGCGCCAGTGCCAAGGCGGTTTGCGCGAATCGGTTCACCGGTGCTCCTGCTGCATCCCCTGGCGCGACTCTAGCGACCAGCGCGCGCCCCGGCAATGCGATCCGGTCGCTTTTTCAATGTCTTGCGACACATTCATGAGCGTTCCGCGAGCACCAGTTCGGCCAGTTGCACGGCATTGAGGGCGGCGCCCTTGCGGATGTTGTCGGCCACCACCCACAGCGCCAGCCCGCGCGGGTGGGAGATGTCCTCGCGGATCCGCCCGACGTAGACCGGGTCGTTGCCCGACGCGTGGGTGACGGGCGTGGGGTAGCCGCCAGGCTCGGGCGTGTCGACGACCTCGAGTCCGGGCGCGGCCGCCAGCAAGGCGCGGGCGTCCGCGGCGGACAGCTTCTCGCGCGTTTCCAGGTGGACCGCCTCGGAGTGGCCGTAGAACACCGGCACCCGCACCACGGTGGCGTTCACCGCGATGCTGTCGTCGCCGAGGATCTTGCGCGTCTCCCAGACCAGCTTCATCTCCTCGGTGGTGTAGCCGTTGTCGCAGAAGTCGCCGCCATGCGGAATCACGTTGAACGCGATCTGCACCGGATAGACCTCCGGACGGGCCTCCTGGAAATTCAGCATGCCGGCGGTCTGCCGACCCAGCTCCTCCAACGCGCGCCGCCCGGTGCCGGAGACCGACTGGTAGGTCGCCACGTTGATCCGCTCGATGCCGACCGCGCGATGGATCGGCGCCAGCGCCACCAGCATCTGCATGGTCGAGCAGTTGGGATTGGCGATGATCCCGCGCGGACGGTCGCGCGCCGCGTCCGGGTTGACCTCGGCGACCACCAGCGGCACGTCGTCGTCCTGCCGGAATGCCGAGGAGTTGTCGATCACCACCGCCCCGGCCGCCGCGAACTTCGGCGCGTACTCCCTCGAGACGCTTCCGCCGGCGGAGAACAGCGCGATGTCGATCCCGGCCGGATCGAACGTGGCCAGGTCCTCGACGACAATCCTGCGGGCGCCGAACTCGGCTTTTTCGCCGGCCGAACGCTCGCTCGCCAGCAGGTGCAGTCGGTCGATCGGGAAGTCGCGCTCGGCGAGGATCTTCAGCATGGTCTCGCCGACGGCCCCGGTGGCTCCGACGACGGCTACGTTCACGGTCCTTCTCATTTCTATTCCTGGCTGGTCGAGGGGGTGGCTGGCGACGCCGCCGCGATTTATCCGCGACCGTGGCAGCCGGGTGCAACCGCGCAGGGGCGACGTACGCCCGCTGCACAGGATCAGGGTTTTCGGGCCGGGATGCGCGGGTCGACATCGCCGACGTCACCGCACTGGGCGCGATGGCGCAGGGCCTGGTCCATCAGCACCAGCGCGACCATGGCCTCGCAGATCGGCACGGCGCGGATGCCGACGCAGGGGTCGTGGCGGCCGGTGGTGACCACTTCGACCGGCTGGCCATCGGTGTCGACGCTGTCGACAGGCAGGCGCAGGCTGGAAGTGGGCTTGAATGCGACCGAGCAGCGCAGCGGCTGCCCGGTGCTTATGCCGCCCAGAACGCCGCCGGCGTGGTTGGAGGCAAAGCCCTCGGGCGCGATCGGATCGCGGTGTGCACTGCCGCGCTGCGCCACCGAGGCGAATCCGTCGCCGATCTCGACGCCCTTGACCGCGTTGATGGACATCAGGGCCCCCGCGAGCTCGCCGTCGAGCTTGCCGTACACCGGCTCACCCCACCCCGGCGGGAGGCTGGTGGCGACCACGTCCACACGCGCACCGACCGAGTCGCCGGACTTGCGCAACGCGTCCATGTACGCCTCCAGCTCCGGCACCTGCGGCGCATGGGGCCAGAAGAAGGGATTGTCTTCGATGACATCCGCGTCGAACCCCGCCGGCACGACGTCGCCCAGCTGGGACAGCCAGCCGCGCACGGCCACACCATGGCGCTGGGCCAACCACTTCCTGGCGATGGTGCCGGCCGCCACCCGCATCGTCGTCTCGCGCGCAGAGGCCCGGCCGCCACCCCGCGGGTCGCGGATGCCGTACTTCTGCCAGTAGGTGTAATCGGCATGTCCGGGCCGGAACTGTGCGGCGATGCGATCGTAGTCCCGGCTGCGCGCGTCGGTGTTGCGAACCAGCAGTGCGATCGGCGTGCCGGTGGTCAGCCCCTCGTAGACACCCGACAGGATCTCCACCTCGTCAGCCTCGCGCCGTGCCGAGGTGTGGCGGGTGCGACCGGTGGCCCGGCGCTCCAGGTCGTGGCGGAAGTCTTCGGCGGCCAGCGGCAAGCCCGGCGGGCAACCGTCGACCACGCAGCCGATCGCCGGCCCGTGGCTTTCGCCAAAGGTCGTGACCGCGAACAGTTTTCCGAAGGTGTTGCCGGCCACGGAGGTTCCCGACGTTATCGATGCAGGGCGTTGCGGGGGCGATCTCAGCCGCGGCTGGCGGCGAGTTCGGCAATCCTCGCATGGTGCTCGACCAGATCGGCGCGCTCCACCACGAAGATGCCCATCTGGCCGACCTTGAACTCCACCCAGGCCAAGGGCAGCTCCGGCAGCAGCGCGACCAGTGCGTGTTCGGCCTCGCCGACCTCGCAGATCAGGAGGCCATCGTCGGACAGGTGCGCCGGCGCGTCGCGCATGATCCGCAGTGCCAGGTCGAGTCCGTCGTCGCCGGCGCGCAGGCCCAGCTCGGGCTCGTGGGCGTACTCGGCGGGCAGCGCGTCGGTCTCTTCATGGGTGACGTAGGGGGGATTGGTGACGATCAGGTCGAACACCTCGCCCTGCAACCCGTCGAACAGGTCCGACTTGCGGAACGACACGTTGCTGGCGTGCAGCCGCGCCTTGTTCTCCGCGGCCAGCGCCAGTGCGTCGTCGCTGATGTCGATGCCGACCACCTCCCAGTCCGGGTGGTGGTGGCCGGTGGCGATCGCGATGCAACCCGACCCGGTGCACAGGTCCAGTGCGCGTGATACCTCGCGCCCGCCGAGCCACGGCTCGAACCCGTTCTCGATCAGCTCGGCGATCGGCGAGCGCGGCACCAGCGCGCGCGGGTCGGACTTGAAGCTCAGCCCGGCAAACCACGCCTCGCCGGTCAGGTAGGCCGCCGGGATGCGCTCGTTGATGCGACGCTCGAACAGCGCCAGCACGCGCGTCTTCTCCTCACGGCTGACGCGCGAGGCGCCATACACCGGGCTGAGGTCGTGCGGCATCGAAAGCGCGTGCAGCACCAGCTGGGTGGCTTCGTCCAGCGCGTTGTCGTAGCTGTGGCCGAAGGTAAGCCCGGCCTCGGCGAAACGGCTGCCGCCGAATCGGATCAGGTCGATGATCGAGACCTGCTCGAAGGTGGTGTCGGCAAAATCGGCGCGCTGAGTGGCCATGCGTTCGGGGTCGGCGCATCCGGCGGTCAGGCCGGTGCGCACCAGGGAGGCGGAGGGCCGCCGATTATAGCGGTCGGCGCTCGGTATCATGGGCGGCATTGCCCGCACGCGTACTACGCCCGGGCGTCGACTGCAGGCCCGCCATGTTCAACCGCACCACCCTCGTCATCCTGATCGCCGCGGTCGCCGCCGGGCTCGGCCTGCTGGCATCGCAGAAGTACTTCGGCGCGCAGCCGGTGCCGGGCTGGCCGCAGACCCAGGCGGTGCGGCTGTTCCAGCCGGCGCGCGAGTTGCCCGAGTTCAGCCTCCGCCAGTCCGACGGCACGCAACTGGTGCCGGGCGAGCTGCACGGCCACTGGACGCTGGTGTTCCTGGGTTTCACCCACTGCCCGGACGTCTGCCCGATGACGCTGGCGCAGATGTCGCAGGCGCAGAAGCAGTGGGAGTCGATCCCGGAAGCGATCCGCCCGCGCGTGCTATTCGTTTCGGTCGATCCCGAGCGCGACAGCCCCGGTCGGATCGGCGAGTACGCCCACGCCTTCCACAAGGACACCCTGGCTGCCACCGCCGATGTGCCGGCGCTGGAGAAGTTCGCCGCCTCGCTGAGCATGGTGTTCGCCAAGGTGCCGCCGGCCGACGGAGAGCCGGACGACCAGTACTCGGTCGACCACAGCGCATCGATGGCGCTGCTCGACCCGCAGGGCCGGATGTCGGGCCTGGTGCAGCCGCCGTTCGACCCGAACCTCATCGCCGCCGACCTCGCCGCGCTGACCGAAGCCGCCGCGCCCTGACCCGATGCCGCGCAGGAACCCCCGATGAGCCTGAGCACCAAACTCACCTACGCGCTGCCCCACCGCCTGCTCTCCTCGCTGGCGCGCCGGCTGGCCTACTCGGACCACCCGCGCGTGCGGCGCTGGCTGATCGACAACGTGACCCGCCGGTTCGGGGTCGACCTGTCGGAGGCGTCGCAGTCGGACCCGGCCGCCTACCCCACCTTCAATGCGTTCTTCACCCGCGCGCTCCGGCCGGGCGTACGCGTGGTCGATCCCGACCCGCGCGCGCTGGCCATGCCGGCCGACGGCCGCATCAGCCAGTGCGGGGCGATCGAGGCCGGCCGGATCTTCCAGGCCAAGGGGCAGTCTTTCACCGCCGCCGAGCTCCTGGGCAATGCCGATGCCGCCCGTCCTTTCGAGGAAGGCCTGTTCGCGACCGTCTACCTGTCGCCCAAGGATTACCACCGGGTACACATGCCCTGGACGGGCACTCTGCGCGAGACCGTGCACGTGCCCGGCCGGCTGTTCAGCGTCGGACCGGCGGCGGTGCGCCACGTGCCGCGCCTGTTCGCGCGCAACGAGCGGCTGGTCTGCCACTTCGATACCGACTTCGGCCCGATGGCGGTGGTGATGGTCGGCGCCCTGCTGGTGTCGGGCGTCGAGACGGTGTGGTCCGGCGAGGAGATTCCGGCCTACGGCAGCCGGGTGACCGTCCGCGATTACCGCGGCGAGGACATCACGCTGGAGCGGTTCGAGGAAATGGCGCGGTTCAACTACGGCTCCACCGTGATCGTGCTGCTGCCGCCCGGGGTCGCCGAGCTCGCGCCGGGCCTGTGCGCCGAATCGGCCGTCAAGCTCGGCCAGCGGCTGGCCACCCGGATCTGACCGTCAGTTGCCGCCGCTGCACCCCCGCAGCACCAGCTCCTGGCCGGGGCGGATGGTGTAGCGCGGCCCCCTGACGCCGTTGGCATGGGCGAGCTCGGCCGGCCGGCATTCGAACTTGCGGGCAATGGAGCTGAGGGTCTCNGCCGGGGCGGATGGTGTAGCGCGGCCCCCTGACGCCGTTGGCATGGGCGAGCTCGGCCGGCCGGCATTCGAACTTGCGGGCAATGGAGCTGAGGGTCTCGCCGCCCTGCACGCGGTAGGTGGCCGGCGCCGCGGGTTCGGTGGGCACGGTTGCCACGGCCGACACCGGCATCGCCGACGCGGGACCGCCCCGGACGATCGCGCGGGCCGGGTCGCTGGCCACCAGCTCGCGTGCCAGCTGCGCGCGCGATCCATTCAGGCAGTGCCGCCGGTACAGGCTGGCGATCTCGGTCGTCGCGTCCAGCACGGCGCCCGCCGGCAGCATGTCGTCCGCTCGGTAGCGCGGGTTGAGGTTGCGCAGCGCCCGCATGTAACCGTCGCGCACGCCGCGGTTGCCCAGGCAGATCGTCAACTGGTAGATCGACGCCGGCTGCTGCAGTTGCAGCTTCGCCGGTCGCACATCGAACTCGGGCAGCGTAAGGCCGTATTCGCGAGGGTGCAGGAACAGCCACGCCGCGGCGATCACCATCGGCACGTAGTCGCGGGTCTCCGGCGGGAACTCGTGGTACACGTCGGCGTGCCAGAAGCTCTTGCCGGGATTGGCACGGTGCACGCGGCGGGCGCGGCCCTCGCCACCGTTGTACGCCGCCAGCGCCAGTTCGATGTTGCGGTTGAGCTCGCCCATCCGCTCGTTGAGGTAAGCCACGCTGGCCGCCGAGGCTGCGTACGGGTCGTAGCGGGTGTCGAAACCGGTACTGTCCTCGCCCAGGCCGAAGCGCCGGCCGGTGGCGTACATGAACTGCATCGGCCCCGACGCGCCGGCACGCGAGGTCGAGTGGACGCGGCCGTTGGACTCCTTGGCCAGGATCCCGAACAGCAGCGCCTCCGGCAGCCCCGCGCGCTCGTACTGCGGCCACATCTGGCGGCGCAGGTACTGGTAGTTCTGATGGCTGGTGAGGAAGTCGTCGCGCATGTCGGTCAACCAGCGGCGGATGCCTTCCTGCACCGCCGGGTTGAACTGGACCATCCGGTCGAAGTCGTGCTCGTCGCCACCGAGCAACGCCGCCGCGCGCGCCGCCTCGGGCACGTCACGCGCGACCGCCGCGGCGTGGTGGGACTCCGTGTCCGGCCCGTCGTCGTCCTCCAGGCCACCACCGGCTTCGACATCGGCGTTGAGCTTGAGCAGGCGCTCGTAGGTCGTCAGCATCGTCGTGACCGAGCAACCCCGCTGCGCAACGCAGGCCGCGACCACGTCCTCCATGTCCTCCAGCGCGGCGTCGGCGTGGGCGGGACCTTCGGGGTCGTGGTTGCCGATGGCGACCATCGCCTCGCGGTAGCGTCCCTCGGCCGCCTGCATCCTCTGCTCCAGGGCCTCGGTCGCGGCCCGGTCACGGCGCGATTGCGCGCTGGCGTCCATCGATACGGCGGCAAGCAACACGAGCAACAGCGACGCAGAGCGTCGGAACAACCGGACGGGCATGGGCATGGCACTGCTGGGGGACGACGCCCTGCAGGTTAGCCCTGTCCGTCGCGCAACGGCCATCGCGCGACCGCGCCGACGTAACCCTGCGGGGCCCCGTCAATCGCCGCGGTGATTAGGTCCTAGAATCGGCCGACCACCCCAAGGAACCGGACATGGCGAACATCCCCCCGCCGATCCTCGTCGGCAAGGCCGTCACCACGCCCGAAGCACTCCCCGATACGGGCGGCCAGGTATTCCTCCAGCCGAACCTGGCCAACCGCCACGGTCTGGTCGCCGGTGCGACCGGCACCGGCAAGACCGTCACCCTGATGACGCTTGCCGAAGGTTTCTCGCGCATCGGCGTGCCGGTGTTCATGGCGGACGTGAAGGGCGACGTCGCCGGGCTGGCCATGCCGGGCACCCTCAACGACAAGTTGAAGGCCCGGATCGAGGAAATCGGCATCGCCGGCTACGTCAACGAGGGCAGCCCGGTGGTGTTCTGGGACCTGTTCGGCAAGCTGGGCCACCCGGTGCGCGCGACGGTCAGCGAGATCGGCCCGACCCTGCTGTCGCGCATGCTGGAGCTCAACGACACCCAGTCGGGCGTCCTCGACATCGTGTTCCGCCTGGCCGATGACCGCGGCCTGCTGCTGCTGGACCTGGACGACCTGCGCGCCCTGCTCAACCTCGTCGCGGAGGAGCGCAAGAGCGTCTCGACCGACTACGGCCTGGTCAGCACCCCGTCGATCGGTGCGATCCAGCGCGCGCTGCTGCGGCTGGAATCCGACGGCGGCGACATGTTCTTCGGCGAGCCGGCGCTGGAGCTGGCCGACCTGATGCGCACCACCACCGACGGGCGCGGCGTCATCAACATCCTCGCCGCCGACAGTCTGGTACTGAAGCCGCGGCTGTACTCGTCGTTCCTGCTGTGGCTGCTGTCGGAGCTGTTCGAGCAGTTGCCGGAGGTGGGCGACCTGGACAAGCCGAAGCTGGTGTTCGTGTTCGACGAAGCGCACCTGCTGTTCGAGGACGCCCCCAAGGCACTGCAGCAGCGGGTCGAGCAGGTGGTCCGGATCATCCGCTCCAAGGGCGTGGGCGTGTATTTCTGCTCGCAGTTCCCCGACGACGTGCCCGACGAGATGCTCGGCCAGCTGGGCAACCGCGTGCAGCATGCGCTGCGCGCCTTCACCCCGCGCGACCAGAAGGCGGTGCGCACTGCGGCGGAAACCTTCGTCCCCAACCCGGGGCTGGACGTCGCCGACGCCATCGCCCGTCTCGGCACGGGCGAGGCGCTGGTCTCGACCCTGCAGGCCAAGGGCGTCCCGATGCCGGTGGAGCAGACCCTGATCGCCGCGCCGCGCTGTCGAATGGGCGCGATCACCGATGCCGAGCGTGCCGCGGTCCGCGCTGGCAGCCCGGTCGGCGCCAAGTACGACACCACGGTCGACCGCGAATCGGCCGAGGAGATGCTTGCCCGCAAGGTCGAGGTCGCCGCCGGCCAAGCCGATGCGCCACGCGCCAAGGGTGCGGAAAGCGACGCCGACGAAGGCGGCCTGGGCCAGGCCGTCCGCAACGCGGTGTTTGGCACCAAGCGGCGCCAGGGGATGGTCGAGACCATGGCCAAGCAGACCGCGCGCACCATCGGCAGCCAGATCGGCCGACAGGTTCTCCGGGGCCTGCTCGGCGGCATCTTCGGCAAGGGCCGTTGAGCGCAGCCACGCCCCCCTGCACATGACGGTAGCCTCACCCTTCCCCCGCCCCTCACCGACAGGAGTCCCCGCATGACCCATCGATTGCTCGCCCTCGCCTGCCTCACCGTCCTGACTGTCGCCGCCTGCAAACAGGAACCGGCCGAGCCGGTCGACGCGGCGCATGCCGCCGACGCGGCCCCACCCGCCGCGGATATCGTCCCCACCGGCGACCCCACCGCGTCCGGCGCGGCCGATTTCGACATGCGGGCGTTCGCCGGCCGGTTCAGCGGCACGCTTCCGTGCGCCAGTTGCCCCGGCATCGACACCACCCTGGTGCTGAACCCCGACGGCACCTACGCGATCACCGAGACCTACCAGGACGAAGCCGGCGCACCGGCACAGATGGACGGCACCTGGACGGTCGAGGCCGACAACGGCCAGATCCGGCTCGACCCCAACAGCAAGTCCGAGGATGACCGCCTGTTCGCGATCGATTCCAACGACCGCGTCACCCAGCTGTCGCTGGATGGCACGCCGGCGGAGGGCAACCTGGATTACGGCCTGGACCGCCAGCCGGCCAACTGATCGCGCCTCCGCCGGGCGGCCCGGGTGGCCGTCCGGCGTGGCTTGCCGCATCGATGTCGACCCCGGCCCGTCCCTGGCGACGGGCCGGGGATTGTGAAGCGGCGTTTCGCCCCCGCAGAATGAACGCCTTGTTCAGGGAGCGAATCCAATGTCATCCATCCACCGCGACACGCCGGAGCCGTTCTGGCAGCGCCTCCGCGCCATCACCCTCTACCCCTTCCGCGGTGCGGCGCTGGCGAGCCTGGTCGCGCTCACGCTGGCCAGCCTGCTCGGCATGATCCCGGTGGTGGGTTGGGTGGTCGCCCTGCTGGTGTGGATCGGCGCCTACAAGTACGCCTTCGAGGTGTTGCGCGCGACCGCCGACGGCCGGCTGGAAGCGCCGGAGGTGGTGCTGGGCACCGGCGACGGCGTGGTGGCACGGCTGATCGCAATGCAACTGGTCTTCATCGTGGTGGTCCTGGCCGCGTTGCTGGTCGGCGGCCCGATCATCGGGTTGGCGGTGCTGGCGCTGGTCGCCTTCATGCAGCCGGGCTGCGTGATGTCGCTGGCGCTGGACGGCAGCCTGTCGCACGCGCTCAACCCCTCGACGCCATTGGCCCTGGTCGGACGGATCGGCTGGCCATACCTGGCGGTGTTCGGGCTGCTGTTCGTGATCCAGGCCAGTGCCCTGACGGCGAGTGTTTGGCTGGCCCGCTGGATGCCGCCGGTCATCGCCGACCTGGCTGTCACCGCGGTGTCGTTCTGGGGCCTGTTTGCCGCGTTCCATCTCATGGGCTATCTCATCTACCAGTACCACGAGGCGCTGGGCTACGAGCCGGCAGCGCGCGATGGCCTGCCCGGCCGTCACGCGCCCGACGCGGACCTGCTCGGCGAGGCCGAAGCGCACGTTCGCGATGGCCACCCGGATGCCGCACTGGAGCTGCTGCGGGCGGAGACGCGCAGCCGGGCGGTCAGCCTGGAGGTTCACGAGCTCTACCACCGCCTGCTGCGGCAGTCCGGCGATGCCGCGGCGCTGACCGGCCACGCGGGCGAGTACCTCAACCTGCTGATGCTCGAGCGCGAGGAACGGCGCGCCCTCGGCCTGCTGCGCACGACGCTGGATGCCAACCCCGATTTCGTGCCGGCCCAGGTCGAACACGCCCAGGCACTGGCCGAGCGTGCCCGGCTCGCGGGCCAGGGACAGCTGGCAGCCGACACGCTGGCTGCAATGCTGCGCGCGCACCCGCGCCATCCCGACGCATCGCGCTGGGGGCTCGACGCCGCGTTGCTGCTGGTCGAGCGCTCTGGACGTGACGATGACGCCCGTGCACTGCTGCAGCGGTCTTTGGAGCGTTGCGAGGACCCCGGGCTGCAGTCGAAGATCGAGGCGGCGATGAAGGCGTTGCCGGTGCCCGAAACCGCCTGAGACGACTTGCGGCCCGGCGCCGCAGTTGGGCTAGCCGGCCGGCGCCGTCGCCGCGCCGGCGCCTTCGAGCTCGCCGAGCAGGAACCGGGCCTTCGCCGCCTGCGGCTGCGCCGGATAGCGCTCGGCCAGTCGACGCAACGTACGTGCATGCGCATCGTCCTGATGGCGCTCGCGATGCGCGAGTGCGAGCTGGAACCACAATTGGACCACCAGCGCGTCGGCCTCCTCGCCTTCCGCTTCGCCAGTGAGCGGGGCCAGCGCCGCCTCCACTGCATCCAGCGCACCCGCCGCCAGCCAGCGCCGCGCCAGCCCGAGGCGCTCGGTCAGCGGCAACGCATCGTCGGTACCGTCCAGGTCGGCCAGCGCGCCCTGTTGCGCGTGGATTCCGTCGCTGTCCGGTGCGTCAGCCTGCAGCAGTTCGCGGGCTCGTTCGGCGATCGTCGCGCGGCGGCCCGCATTGCGTGCCACCCGGTAGCGCATCAGCCTGATGTCGAAACGTTGCGGCTGTTCGTCGGCCAGCTCGCTTAGCAGCGCATCGGCCTCGGCCAGCTGCAGGCGTCCCAGGCAGGCCTGGGCACGCTCCCACCGGTCGTCGACCTGGCGCCCACCGTCGTCGGCAATGAAGGATTCGCGCACCTGCCCCAGGCCCACCAGCAGCCCGCCCAGCAGCGCGCCGCTGACCAGCCCGCCGATGTGCGCGTCGAAGCCGACGTTGCTGTCGGCGTTGGACATCAGGTTCCATGCTTCCCAGCCGAGCCACGCCGGCAGCAGCAGGATCGCGGGTGCACGCACGTAGTCGAACACCACCCCGAACCAGTAGAAGAATCGCACCGGCTGGCGGCCCCAGACCACGCAGAAGGCCCCCATCAGCGCCGCCACCGCACCGGACGCACCGAGCCCGCCGCCCGCCTCGCCCCAGCGCCACATCAAAGACACCGCGCTCGAGCCGACCGCCCCGAGCAAGTACAGCCCGAGATGGCGCCACGGTCCGAGTGCGCCCTCCACCAGCACCCCGAGCGCCAGCAGGAACAGCATGTTGCCGACCAGGTGCATGACCCCGCCATGCAGGAACGCCGCCGCCAGCATCCGCCAGGGGTCGACCTCGGAACTGCGCAGCATGTGCCTGAGGGTGAAGACGTTCTCCAGTTCGGCGTCATAGGCCGCACGCAGCGGCCGCCAGGCTTCCAGCGCGGCCGCGTCGTCGAACAGTGCGCCGGCATGCAGCGCGTCCAGGTAGGCAACGTCGGTCAGGGTGACCTGGGATATGTAATCGGCGCGCGCGCCGGCTGGCAGCTGCCGGAGTTCGTCGAGCGCATCTATCTGGTTGGTCGCCAGCAGGTGCCGCTCGTAGGCGGGCAGTTCAAACCGTGCCAGCCCGCTGTCGACGTAATGGGTCCGTGCACGGTCCACCGCCGCCTCGTCGCCGGCCTGCCAGCCGAAGTACACCAGCACGTTGACGATGATCAGCAGCGCCGTGACCACAGGGAAGCTGGCGCGGGTGATCGGGCGATGCAGGGGCAGGATCAGCATGGGCGGCGTCCGTGTCGACAGCGCGCAAGGTTCGGCGATCAGGCGCGTGCGGCGCAAGCACGTGCGGGTTGAACACGGCCGGCGGCTGGGGCATAAGCCCCGTTCGCAACATGCTCCCGCACACAGGAACAACCATGGGCCGCTGGCGTCCCCCCGCAGAAAAAAGCACCGCGCTGATCACCCGCGCCGGGCACGAGCGCCTGAAGGCGGAGCTGGACGAGCTGTGGCGGGTCAAACGCCCCGAGGTGGTCAAGGCGCTTGCGGCCGCGGCAGCCGAGGGCGACCGTTCGGAGAATGCCGAGTACACCTACCGCAAGAAGCAGCTGGGCGAGATCGACCGGCGGGTGCGCTACCTGAGCAAGCGGGTGCCCGCCCTGCGCGTGGTCGACGAGCCGCCGTCGGACCCGTCGGCGGTGTTCTTCGGCGCCACCGTCGAGGTCGAGGATGAAGTCAGCGGCGAATGCCGGCGCTACCGGATCGTCGGCCCCGACGAAACCGATGCCAGGCTGGGCTGGATCAGCATCGACTCGCCGCTTGCGCGGGCGATGCTGAAGAAGCGGCTGGACGACGGGTTCGAGGCGGAACTGCCCGGCGGTATGCGTAGGTTCGCGATCGTCGCCGTCGACTACCTGTAGGAGCGGCTTTAGCCGCGATCGGCCATCGGTCGCGCGCCGCGTGCAAATCGCGGCTGAAGCCGCTCCTACAACCTCCGGCGGCGATCAGGGTTGCGCAGCCACTCAGTCCCCGAACACGACCTCGCCGAACAGGTCGTGCTCGTCGCTGCCCATGATCTCGACATCGCAGAAGTCGCCCGGTTTGAGGCCGGCGAAGTAGCCGTTCTGGATCTGCACCAGCCCGTCGATCTCGGGTGCATCGGCCATGGAACGCGCGATCGCCAGCTCACCGTCGACCGCGTCGACAATGCAGCGCTGGATGCTGCCGACCTTGGCCTCGAGCTTGGCCTCGGAAATCCCCGCCTGCCGTTCCATAAAGCGCGCCAGCCGCTCCTGCTTGAGCGCCTCGGGCACGGGGTCGGGCAACGCGTTGGCCTTCGCACCCTCCACCGGCGAATAGGCGAACGCGCCGACCCGGTCGAGCTGGGCCTCGTCGAGGAAGTCGAGCAACTCCTCGAACTCCGCGTCGGTCTCGCCCGGGAAGCCGACGATGAAGGTCGAGCGGATGGTCAGCTCCGGGCACACCTCGCGCCACCGGCGGATACGCTCCAGGGTCTTGTCGACCGCGCCCGGGCGCTTCATCAGCTTCAGCACCCGCGGACTGGCGTGCTGGAACGGAATGTCCAGGTACGGAAGGATCCGCCCCTCGGCCATCAGCGGGATGATCTCGTCGACGTGCGGGTACGGGTAGACGTAGTGCAGGCGCGTCCACAGGCCGAGCTCGCCGAGCCCTTCGCACAACGCCTTCATCCGTGTCTGGTACGCCCGGCCGCGCCACTCACGCTCGGCATAGCGGACATCGACGCCATAGGCGGACGTGTCCTGCGAGATCACCAGCAGCTCCTTCACCCCACCCATCGCGAGCTTTTCGGCCTCGCGCAGGACCTGGTCGACCGGGCGCGAGACAAGGTCGCCGCGCATCGACGGGATGATGCAGAAGCTGCAGCGGTGGTTGCAGCCTTCGGAAATTTTCAGGTAGGCGTAGTGCTTGGGCGTCAGCTTGATGCCGGTGTCCGGGACCAGGCTGATGAACGGATCGTGGCGCGGCGGCAGGGCTTTGTGCACCGCGCCCAGCACGCTGTCGTAGTCCTGCGGTCCGCTGATCGACAGCACGCCCGGGTGCGCATCGCGGATGACCTCCTCGCGCTTGCCCAGGCACCCGGTGACGATGACCTTGCCGTTCTCGGCCATGGCCTCGCCGATCGCGTCGAGCGATTCGGCGACCGCCGAGTCGATGAAGCCGCAGGTGTTGACCACCACCACGTCGGCATCGTCGTACGTCGGCACCAGGTCGTAACCCTCGACCCGCAGCTGGGTCAGGATGCGCTCGGAGTCGACGAGCGCCTTGGGGCAACCAAGGCTGACGAAGCCGACTTTGGGGTTCTTGGTGGGGGCGTAGGGAACGGACATGGGTTACCGGTGGGTGCGAAGCGGAACCGGCATGCGGCGCCGCGCCCGGCCACGGGGGCAGGACGCGATCGGCGCAGGGCGGGCCGCGGATTATAGCCCCCGCGCTAGACTGTTCCGGGCTGCAGGCCGCCTGCCAACTGAACGGAATCGCCATGGACCACCGCGTCGACATCGAAACCACGCACGGCCCCATTGGCGGCTGGCGCTGCGATCCCGCCGGGCCGTCGCGGGGCGCGGTGATCGTCATCCATGAAATCTTTGGCCTGAACGCGCACATCCGCAGCGTGGCCGGGCGCTTTGCCGCGGCCGGCTTCGTGGCCGTGGCACCGGCGCTGTTCGACCCGGTCAGCCGCGACGTGGAGCTCGACTACGACGCTGCCGGGGTGGCACGCGGACGCGCGCTAACGGCGGAGCTGGGCTTCGACCGCGCAGTTGACCTGGTCGCCGCCGCCGCGCGCACCGTCCAGACCGAGGGCCTGCGCACGGCCGCCGTGGGGTTCTGCTGGGGTGGCACGCTCGCCCTGCTCGGCAACACGCGGCTGGGCCTGCCGGCGGTCAGTTACTACGGCGGCCGCAGCGTACCGTTCCTCGACGAGCCCCTGCGCGCGCCGATGCTGTTCCATTTCGGCGAGCGCGACCCGATCATCCCGCCCGAACACGTCGCGCTGCATCGTGAGCACCATCCGGGCGCAACGATCCACGTCTACCCCGCGGGGCACGGTTTCAACTGCGACCCGCGTGACGACTTCGAACCCGCCAGCGCTGCACTCGCCTGGCAGCGCACCACCGATTTCCTGGTCGACGCCCTGCGCTGACCACCCGCACCCCGGAGGCCGCATGAGCCGACGTCACCCACCCGCGCCCGGCTGGCACCTGCATCCGCAACTGGCCGAGGACACCCACCCGGTTGCCGCGCTGGAACTCAGCGAACTGCGGCTGATGGACGACGCCAACCATCCCTGGCTGATCCTGGTGCCGCGGGTAGAGGATGCGACGGAGTGGATCGACCTCGACGTCGCCCAGCAGGCCGTCCTCAGCCGGGAAATCAGCCTGGCCAGTCGGGCCCTCAAGGCCGAGTTCCGACCGCACAAACTCAACGTTGCCGCGCTGGGGAACCTGGTCCCCCAGTTGCACATCCACGTGATCGCGCGCTTCGAGCACGACATCGCCTGGCCGCGCCCTGTCTGGGGCACCGCCAGCGCCAAGCGTCATACGGCTGAAGAACTGATCCGCCAGGTGGACCGGCTGCAGGCCGCGCTGGCCAGCGCCGGTCCCGGCTGAGCCTCAGGTGCGCGGCAGGGTCACGCCGCGCTGGCCCTGGTACTTGCCACCGCGGTCCTTGTACGAGGTCTCGCAGACGTCGTCGGCCGCCGCCTGGAAGAACAGCATCTGCGCAACGCCCTCGTTCGCGTAGATGCGCGCCGGCAGCGGCGTGGTGTTACTGAACTCCAGCGTGACGTGGCCTTCCCACTCGGGCTCCAGCGGCGTCACGTTGACGATGATCCCGCAGCGCGCGTAGGTGCTCTTGCCCAGGCACACCACCAGCGTGTCGCGCGGGATGCGGAAGTACTCGACCGTGCGCGCCAGCGCGAACGAATTGGGCGGGATGATGCACTCGTCCGCCTCGATGTCGACAAAGCTCTTGGGATCGAAGTGCTTGGGATCGACGATGGTCGAGTTGATGTTGGTGAACACCTTGAACTCGCGCGAGCACCGCACGTCGTAGCCGTAGCTCGAGGTGCCGTAGCTGACGATCCGCTCCGCCCCGCCCTTGTCGGCGAACTTCACCTGGCCCGGCTCGTACGGCTCGATCATCGCGTGCTGTTCGGCCATGCGGCGGATCCAACGGTCGGACTTGATGCTCATGCGATCCCTGGTTTGAGGCGGAAACGCGGATTCTAGGCCAACCGGGCCGCGGCGCCCTTTGTCTATCCGTTCGCTGAACAGGGGAGACCCTTGTCACACACCGGTCATCTTCTGTTAAGTTCCCGTTACAGGGGAAAACGGAGCCAGGCGCGCCGGTTCTTCCTGTTAATTCCAAGGGAAGAACCATGACCGAAACGACCGTCCGCAACGTCCTCTACAGCTGCTGCATCGCCCTGTTCGCCACCGGCGTCCAGGCCCGCGAGCCGATCGCCATCGACGATTTCGCGCGGGTGCCTGCCATCCAGTCGCCGTCGATGAGTGCCGATGGCAAGAACCTGGTCGCCATCGTCGCCTCGCCCGGCAGCGAGTTCCAGGAAACCGCGCTGGCCACCTGGAACCTGGACAACATGGACGCCGGCCCGGTCGTCACACCGTCCGGTGACCGGATGAAGTTCATCGCCGCCAGCGCCCTCAAGGCGGACCGGGTGCTGGTGCTGGGGCGGCAGGAATGGACCGGCGAGCTGGGCGGCTGTGGCGAGGGCAGCGTGTCGGGCGCGACCAAGACCTTCGTAACCAAGGCCTACCTGACCGACACGACCCACGAGGACTTCAGCGAGGCGTTTGCCAACAACACCCGCCGGCTGGGCATCAGCGAGCGCACCCAGCGATGCCTCGAGATCGCCGGCACGTCGTCGCTGGTGCACTCGCTGCCGCTGGACCCCGAGAACGTCATCGTTTCGCAGATGAACGAGATGACGTTCTCGGCCAACTACTACCGCTACAACCTGCGCACTGGCGACACCGAGCTGCTGTTCCGCGGGACCGGGCTGACCAGCCCCGGCCTGTTCCACCCGCGCACCGGCGACTTGCTGACCCGGTCTCAGATCGAGCCGATCGCGTCCAACGAGTACGAACAGCGGATCCTGATCCGCAACGCTGACACCGGTGAGTTCGTGGAGCACAAGGAACTCACCACCAAGCTGACCGCGCGCCACACGGTGGACGTCGTCGGCATCGACGAGGCCTCCGGCGATTTCTACGTCCTGACCGACCTGTTCTCCGATCGCGTGGAGGCCCGTGTCTACGACCCGTCCACGCGCACGTTCGACGACGAGCCGCTGGCCGCGCACCCCGAGTTCTCCATCACCGGCCTGATCACCGGCATGCAGCCGAGCAACTTCAACCGCGTGCTGGGCTTCGTGGTGGACGGCGTGGAGCCCCAGCAGGTCTTTATCGACCCGACCATGAAGGCGGTCCACGACGGCCTGCGCCAGGCCTTCCCGGGCCAGGGCATCGCGATCCGGGGCTACAACGACGACCTGTCGCGGGTGCTGTTCACCGCGAGCAGCCATCGCCATGCCCCGTCCCACCACGTGCTGGTGGACCGCAAGCAGGTGGTCGCCATCGGCAGCGAGCGTCCGTGGATCGAGCCGGGCCCGATCGGCGAGCAGAAGTGGGTGACCTACAAGGCGCGTGACGGGCGGGAGATCCCGGCCATCCTCGACCTGCCGGTGGGCTGGAAGACCGGCGATGCCCCCCTGCCCGCGATCATCCATCCGCATGGCGGCCCTTGGGCGCGCGACCACGGCGGCTGGGACCAGTCCGGCTGGGTGCCGTTCCTGACCTCGCGCGGCTACGCGGTGCTGCGTCCGCAGTACCGGGGTTCGTCCGGCCTGGGTCGTGACCTGTGGGTCGCCGGCGACAGCCAGTGGGGCGAGTCGATGCAGGACGACAAGGACGACGGCGCCGCATGGCTGGTGGCCCAGGGCATCGCCGATCCCGACCGCATGGCCATCTTCGGCTATTCCTACGGCGGGTTCGCTGCCGCCGCGGCGGTGGTCCGCAAGGACGGCCCGTACCAGTGCGCCATCTCCGGTGCTCCGGTGACCGACCTGGCGCGTCTCGGCACCACGTGGAGCTCCAACCGCCTCCAGCGAATCCTCCAGGGCCAGACCGTCACCGGCATGGACCCGATGCGCAACACCGCGTCGGCGGACATCCCGGTGCTGCTGATGGTCGGCGACCGCGACGTGCGGACGCCGGCATTCCATGCGAAGGGCTTCTACGACGGCGTCCGCAAGCACGTGCCTGCACGTTTCGAGCTGATCGCCGACATGCCGCATTCGATGCCCTGGTACCCGGCGCACCACACCCGGATGCTGGGGCTGATCGAGAACTACCTGGCCACCGAATGTGGGCCGGGCGGGCTGTAACGGGAACGGGTCACCCCACGGAGGGGGCCAACAGGTGGGCGGCCCGCGGGTCGCAAACACCACGAGCAACAACGTCAATTTGTGGTTCCTTTCAAAGGGGAGAGATATGTCGCGTCATGCACCAAGCAATCAGCGTCTGAAGCGCGGGCCACTCGTCGCAGCCGTCCTGGCCTGCCTCTATACGACCACCGCCTTCGCCCAGGACGCGGCTGAAACCGCACCCGAGGCGCAGGAACAGGAGCAGGTCGCCACCCAGGCACCGGCGGATGACGCGGTCGAACTCGATCGCATCACCGTCACCGGCTCGCTGCTGCGCCGCTTCGAGTACGAGTCCACCTCGCCGATCCAGGTGATCACGGCCGACACCAACGTCGCGCTGGGCCTGGTCAACCCGGGCGAGTTCCTGCAGAAGTCGAGCGTCGCGGCAGGTTCGACCCAGATCAACAACCAGTTCGGCGGCTTCGTCGTCGAAGGCGGCACCGGCGTGCAGACCCTCTCGCTGCGTGGCCTGGGTGCAAACCGCACCCTGGTCCTGCTCGACGGCCAGCGCCCCGGCCCGGCCGGTACCCGCGGCCAGGTCGGTGCGTTCGACCTCAACGTGATCCCGTCGTCGATCCTGCAGCGCGTCGAGATCGTGAAGGACGGCGCCTCGTCGATCTACGGCTCCGACGCGGTGGCCGGCGTGGTCAACATGATCACCCGCAAGAGCGTGGATCGTCCGGAAATCACCTTCAGCACCCGCACCCCGTTCGACGGCGGCGGCGAGGTGTACACCGTCTCCGGCGCGACCGGCTGGGACTTCGACAACGGCAGCATCGTGCTGGCTGGTGAGTGGTACCTGCAGGAAGCCCTCAAGGTCGGCGACCGCGACTTCTTCAGCTGCCCGCAGGATCTCGCGTACGCCCACGAGGGCGGCCCGCGGATCGACCGCGAGGACCGCTCGGTCATCGGTGACACCGCGCTGGGCGGCTGCAACAACCTGTACGCGAACACTGTCATCGACGCTGGCTATGGCTACCGCTACATCCCGTCGCCCGATGGCTCCACGGTCGGCCTGATCCCCGGCTACCGTCCGCGCAACAACCCCAACTACGCCAACTCCGACCAGGCGTACTACGAGGACGTCCTCAACTTCGACTTCTACGGCAACCAGCACATCGTTGACCGCCAGGAGCGCAAGAGCGTCTACGCGGCGACCGATTTCGGCTTCGACGCCTTCAACTGGCAGACCCAGTGGCTGTACAATAACCGCACCACCGAGAACTTCGGCTACCGCCAGTTCTTCCCGCTGGTGGGCGGCGCGACGACCCCGCCGATCTACGGCACCGACGCGTACACCTACGCCAACTCGCCTGATTACGTGAGCCCGGTGCCGTCCGGCCTGGCGCAGCCGATCATGCCGTTCGTGTCGGCCACCAACGTGGACGTCGACTACTTCTACGGCCGCACGCGCTTCGACGGCCTGTTCCAGTCGACCGACACGTGGGCCTGGGAAGTCAACGCCAGCTACACCCGGTCTGAAGGTACCTACAGCAACCTGGGCATCGTGGCATCCCGCTCGGGCGACGTGCAGTTCGACGACACCGCCCCGGTGCTTGATTACTACTCGCCTGGCTTCCTGAGCGGCGAGCGGATGAACGAGCTGGTGGCGCAGGTCGGCGAGTGGCACACCGGCAGCACCGTGTACGACCAGTCCGTCGTCAACGGTATCGTGACCGGCGAGCTGTTCGACCTGCCGGCCGGCGCGGTGGCCGGTGCGTTCGGCGTCGAGTACCGCAACTACAGCATCGACGACCAGCCCAGCGACCTGTCGCGCAACGGCGACCTTTGGGGCTCCACCTCTGCCCAGGTCACCAAGGGCGACGACAACGTCCGCGAGGCGTTTGCCGAAATCGAACTTCCGCTGATCAGCGGCAAGCCCGGCTTCGAATCGCTGTCGCTCAACGGCTCGGCTCGCGTGTTCGAGTACGACTCGCTCGACGGCAGCGACAACGTCTGGAAGCTCGGTGCGAACTGGCAGATCAACTCGGCCGTCCGCCTGCGCGCCACCAAGGGCACCTCGTTCCGCGCCCCGGGCCTGTACGAGCTGTTCCTGGGCAACCAGACCGGGTTCGCCTCGCAGTTGTCCATCGACCCCTGCATCCAGTGGGGCGAGAGCAACAACGAGAACATCCGCACCAACTGCGCGGCTGAAGGCATCCCTGCCGACTTCAACGGTGCCGCGTCTTCGGCACTGGTCGTCTCCGGCGGCGGTGCAGGCGTGCTGAACCCGGAGTCCTCGACCGCGTTCACCGCCGGCATCGTGCTCACGCCGTCGTTCACCAACCTCAGCGTCGCGTTCGATTACTTCGACTACGAGGTGTTCGACCAGATCGGCCAGCTCAGCAGCGCGTCGATCCTGGGCGGCTGCTACGGCGCACCGGTGTTCCCGAACAACTTCTGCGAGCTGTTCGACCGCAACCCCGGCAGCCACCCGACCGATGCATTCAAGATCGAGACGGTCCGCAACCAGTACATCAACATCAACCGGCAGCAGGTCCGTGGTTACGACCTGATCATGAACTACGACAACGATTTCTCGTTCGGCGAGCTCGCCCTCGAGACCCAGTTGACGTACACCATGGAAGACGTCAGCCAGCTGTTCGACACCGCCGAGGAAAGCGGCTTCAGCTCGTCCAACTTCGCCGGCTACATCGGCCGTCCGAAGCTGGTGGGCAACCTGGACGCGCAGCTCAAGCGTGGCGACTGGTCCTACAACTGGCGGACCGAGTACATCGGTGCGACCAAGAACCGCGACCTGACCCCGAACTACACCTACCAGGGTCGTCCGGACTCGTGGCGTGACATCTGGGCCGAGCAGGCGTTCTACCACACGGCTTCCGTGCGCTACGAGCAGCCGAACTGGAGCGTGCTCGTCGGTATCCGCAACCTGCTGGACAAGGATCCGCCGCGCATCTCCTCGGGCGTGGATACCCGTTACGGCAACGTTCCGGCGTTCGCCACCCAGTACGACTGGTACGGCCGCACCGGCTTCGTGCAGGTGCAGTACAAGTTCTGATCGGGTAACGGCTACAAGGATGAAGGGCGGCGCTTGCGTCGCCCTTCTTCTTTTTGCGGCGGCTAGAGCAGCGACGCCGAGATCGACGGCGTCACCCGTGGCCGCATGGCCAGGTGCGCCGCCACCTGCCGCGCCGCGGTTCGATAGGCCTTCGCCGCCGGCGAACCCGGCTGCCCCACCACGACCGGTGTCCCGGCATCGCCGTGCTCCCGGATCGACAGTTCCAGCGGCAGGCTGCCCAGCAATGGCACGCCGTACTGCGCGGACATGCGTTGTCCGCCACCCTCGCCGAATACGTGCTCGGCATGCCCGCAATTGCTGCAGACATGCACCGCCATGTTCTCCAGCAACCCGAGCACCGGCACCTCGACCTTCTCGAACATCTTCAGCGCCTTCCGGGCATCCAGCGTGGCGACGTCCTGCGGGGTGGTGACGATGATCGCGCCCGCCACCGGGATCTTCTGGGCCAGCGTCAGCTGGATGTCGCCGGTACCCGGCGGCAGGTCGACCACCAGGTAGTCCAGCTCGCCCCAGCGGGTATCGTTGAGCAACTGGGTCAGCGCACCGGTGGCCATCGGCCCGCGCCAGATCATCGGCGTGTCCTGGTCGACCAACAGGCCGATCGACATCGCCTCCACGCCGTGGGCGCGCATGGGTTCGATCGACTTGCCGTCCGGGCTGTCGGGACGCCCGTTGAGGCCGAGCATCATGGGCACGCTGGGGCCGTAGACGTCCGCGTCGAGCACGCCGACGCGCGCGCCGTCGGCGGCGAGCGCCAGCGCGAGGTTGACGGCCGTGGTCGACTTGCCGACCCCGCCCTTGCCCGACCCGACCGCGATGATGTTGCGCACCCGCGGCAACGGCGAGAGCCTGGGCTGGACCGCGTGGGCAGTGATCCGCTGGGTCAGCTCCAGCCGCGACAGCGACAATCCCTCCGCGGACACCAATGCCGCCACCGCGTCCCGCAGGTCGCCCTCCAGGCCAGCCACCGGCACTCCCAGCTCGATGGACACCGCAGCGGCGCCGTCGGCCCGGGCGACGCGTACGCGTCCTGCCACGTCGCGCACGGCGATGGCGGTGCCGGGGATCGGGAGTGATTCGATTCGGGTCTGCAGCGGGTCGGTCACGTGGGGCCTCCTTGGGTTGGCGTCATTGTCGCAGGACACCCGTGGCGCCGGCCTGACCTGGGTCAGGAGGTGCCGGGGCCGGCAGGCAGGGTCCGCTTCATGACGCTGAACCGGCCCGGGCCGCGGGCGGGTGCGCCACCGTACGGATGCGGTATAAAGAGCGCGATCGGCCCGCCCATCAACGGCACGCCGAACGCCCACGAATCCTCTGGAGGGATCCCAATGCGCAAACTGTCCACCCTGCTCGCGTTGCCGCTTCTGGCGCTGTCGTTCTCCGTGTTCGCGCAGGAGTCCCCTGTCGGCACCTGGACCACCATCGACGACAAGACCAACCAGCCCAAGTCGACCGTGGAAATCTACGAGACCCGCAACGGCAGCCTTGCCGGCCGCGTGGTCGAGGTCCTGCAATCCGAACAGGGCGAGAACCCGGTCTGCAAGAAGTGCACCGGCGAACGCAAGGACCAGCCGATCGAAGGCATGGTCATCCTGTGGGGCGTCAGCCAGGACGGCGACAGCTGGGAAGGCGGCAAGATCCTCGACCCCGCCAGCGGCAAGGTCTACTCGGTGAAGATGCGCCCGGTCGAAGGCGGCGCCAAGCTCGAAGTCCGCGGTTTCATGGGCTTCTCCCTGCTGGGCAAGACCCAGACCTGGGTGCGCAAGTAACCGCGCGTCCCGCTCTCGCGTGACCCCGGACGGCCCGCCCCTGGCGGGCCGTTCCTGTTTGGCTCGTCTTCCATTGGCCGCTGGATGGCCCGTGGACGCATGCGATAATCGACGGCTTCTTCCGCCGCCCCCACGCCATGTCCCGCGAGCTCGTCGTCACCTGCGCCCTGCCCTACGCCAACGGCCCGCTGCACCTGGGCCACCTGGTCGGCTACATCCAGGGCGACATCTTCGCCCGCGCGCAGCGGCTGTCGGGCCACGCGGCGTACTTCGTCTGCGCCGACGACACCCATGGCACCCCGATCATGCTCGCCGCCGAGAAGGCCGGGATGACGCCGGAGGCGTACATCGCGGTCATCCAGGCGAGCCACGAGCGGGACTTCGCCGACTTCGGCGTCGCCTTCGACCACTACGACTCGACCAACTCGCCGCGCAACCGGGCACTGACGGAAGCGATCTACGCGAAGCTCGACAACAACGGCCATATCAAGCGCCGTTCGGTCGCCCAGCTCTATGACCCGGCGAAGGGCATGTTCCTGCCCGACCGCTTCGTCAAGGGGACCTGCCCCAACTGCGGTACGCCGGACCAGTACGGCGACAACTGCGAGCACTGCGGCGCGACGTATGCGCCGACCGAGCTCAAGCAGCCGCGCTCGGTCATAAGCGGCGCGACGCCGGAGCTGCGCGAGTCCGAACATTTCTTCTTCGAAGTCGGCGATTTCGACGCTTTCCTGCGCGAGTGGCTGGCCGGCGACGTCGCCGCGCCCGGCGTGAAAGCCAAGCTGCGCGAATGGCTCGACGCCGAGGGCGGCCTGCGCGCCTGGGACATCTCGCGCGACGCGCCCTACTTCGGTTTCGAGATCCCCGGCCACCCTGGCAAATACCTGTACGTGTGGATCGACGCCCCGATCGGCTACCTGTCCAGCTTCCAGGCGCTGTGCGAACGCGAGGGACTGGATTTCTTCAGCTACCTCACCCGCGACAGCCAGACCGAGCTGCACCACTTCATCGGCAAGGACATCGTCAACTTCCATGGCCTGTTCTGGCCGGCGGTACTGCACGGCGCGGGTTTCCGTGCGCCGACACGCCTGCACGTCAACGGCTACCTGACCGTCGACGGCGCCAAGATGTCGAAGTCGCGCGGCACCTTCGTGATGGCGCGCAGCTACCTTGACGCCGGCCTGGACCCGGAGGCGTTGCGCTACTACTTCGCCACCAAGACAACCGGCGGGGTCGACGACCTCGACCTCAACCTCGGCGACTTCATTGCGCGGGTGAACTCGGATCTGGTAGGGAAGTTCGTCAACCTGGCAAGCCGCTGCGCCGGCTTCATCAGCAAGCGTTTCGACGGCCAGCTCGCGGGCGCATTGCCGGACCCGGCGATGTACGCGCGCTTCGTCGAGCAGCTGCGCCCGATCGCCGAGGCCTATGCCCGCAACGAGGCTGCCACCGCCCTGCGGCTGACGATGGGGCTGGCTGACGAGGCCAACCGCTACATCGACGAACACAAGCCGTGGGTGATCGCCAAGCAGGAGGGCGCCGACGCGGAGCTGCAGGCGGTCTGCACCCAGGGGCTGAATCTGTTCCGCGTGCTCAACACGGCGCTCAAGCCGGTGCTGCCGCGCGTGACCGCACAGGCCGAAGCCTTCCTCGCCGCGCCGGTCGACGACTGGAGCGCCATCGCCGCGCCGCTGACCGCGCACCGCATCGCCGCCTACACCCCGTTGTTCACCCGCATCGACCCGAAACTCATCGAAGCCATGACCGAAGCCAGCAAGGAATCCATGAAGCCGCAGCACGCAGAGCAGCGTCCGGACAACGCCTCGCAGGGCGTTGCGCAATCCGCGTCCAGCCGCCCGGCGCCGACCGGGGGTGCCGCGCAGACCCCGGTTGCGGCCCAGAGCGAGGGCGACGCGGCCCCGACGATCGGCATTGACGATTTCGCGAAGCTCGACCTGCGCATCGGCAAGGTGCTCGAGTGCGAGTTCGTCGAGGGCTCGGACAAGTTGCTGCGCTTCCAGCTCGACGCCGGCGAACTCGGCCAGCGGCAGATCTTCTCCGGCATCCGTGCCTCGTATCCGGAACCGGAAAAGCTGGTGGGGCGCAACGTCGTGTTCATCGCCAACCTGGCGCCGCGCAAGATGCGCTTCGGCCTGAGCGAGGGGATGATCCTATCGGCCGGCTTCGACGCCGGTACACTGGCCCTGCTCGACGCCGACCCGGCCGCGCAGGCCGGCATGCCGGTCCGCTGAGCGCGGCGGGCCTCAAGGACCGACGTCATGCAGGCCCTTGTCGAACGCCTGGACCGCCTGCTCCCGCAGACCCAGTGCGGCCAGTGCGGCTACGCCGGGTGCCGGCCCTACGCCGAGGCCATGGCCGCCGGCGAGGCCGGGACCGACCGTTGCCCGCCCGGTGGCGACCACGGCGCCCACGCGTTGGCCCGACTGCTGGGCCACCCTCCTCGCCCCTACGACCGCAGCCGCGGCGAGTACAAGCCGGCGCGGGTCGCGCTGGTGGTCGAGGACGACTGCATCGGCTGCACCAAGTGCATCCAGGCCTGCCCGGTCGACGC
Organism: Lysobacter zhanggongensis; assembly: GCF_046638635.1. Lineage (NCBI taxonomy): Bacteria > Pseudomonadati > Pseudomonadota > Gammaproteobacteria > Lysobacterales > Lysobacteraceae > Lysobacter > Lysobacter zhanggongensis. Next base: position 6,784 of record NZ_JBJXHK010000029.1, on the reverse strand, counting down.
CATCATCGGCGGCGCCAAGCACATGCATACCGTGGTCGAACCGCTATGCACGGGGTGCGAGTTGTGCGTGCCCGCCTGCCCGGTCGACTGCATCGTGATGACGGCGGCCTAGCACCCGGCGTTACAACGCGCCGGTCTCCACCTCGCTGCCCACTTCGCACGCCGAGCAGACGCGCTCCACCTGGTAGCCGGCAGCCTGCAGCTTCTCGACCACGCCATCGACGCCGAGCAGGTGCAACGCACCCACCACCACCATCACGTCCTCGTCGTCGCCATCGAGCATGGCCCGCAGGGCCGGAATCCAGCGGTCGTTGCGCTCCACGTTGAGCAGCCGGTAGGTCTCGGGGGTCTTCTCGCGCATGTCGACCCGCGTAAGGCCATCGAGCTCCTCCACGTCGCCGTCGCGCCAGGCCTGATGCAACTCGGCGAGCAGCCCCGGCATCTCCTGGGGTCGGTCGAGGAACTCGCGCAGGCCGACCGTCTGTTCCTGCAGCGGGGTGGCGTCGAGCGCGTCGAGCTGGTCCTTCAGCGTCTCCAGCCCGCCGGTTGGCTTGCCCGCGGCCTTGGCCCGCTCGATCAGGTAGCGGTCCAGTCCCTGATCGGGGCGGAACTCCAGCGACTGGGCGAGTCCGAGCAGCAGCGACAGGTTCACGAACCACGGCTCGTAACCGTCAACCTGGGCGATCGCCGATCCCTGCCGCGCCAGCAGCCGGCGCAGCTTCTCGTACAGCTTGGGCGACAGCACGTCCGAGAGCGTGCGGCCGTCGTCATAGCCCGCCGCCGCGAGGAACATCTCGCCGGTATCCGGCGCGTCCAGTTGCTCCGGCGCGACCTCGAACACCACCCGCGACGCCGCGGCAAACGCCTGGTCGATATCGGCCGACACCGGGTAGTCGTCCTGCTTGAGCAAGTGGAACGAACCAAGCAAGTAGATGGCATTGTCCCCGTCGGAGACTCTCCACATCAGCGGAACCGGCGGGACATGGGCCGGCGTCGATAGCGCAGCCAATTCCGCCTCCGACGTTGGCGTCTGGTCCGCCGCGCGCCCGGTCGCCGCCGACGCGGAATGGGATACCAGCAGCAGGACCACCAGTGCGAGCTTGAACAGCGACATCGGCTACTCCTTGCGCCCGTAGGCCTTTTCGCCCGCGGTAACGGCCAGGTCCAGGCGGTTCTCCAGCGGCGGCAGCGGACAGGTGGCGAACATGGTGAAAGCACATGGCGGGTTGTAGGCGCGGTTGAAATCCACCACCAGGCGTCCCTGGGCGTCGGGCCTGGGCACGTACAGGAACCGACCCGCACCGTAGCTGCCATGCCCGTTGGTTCGGTCGCCGAACACGAGGAACAGTTCGTCACCGCCCTCATCCAGCGCTTCGATCCGGTAGGTGGCGCCATCGCGCTCGAACTCGACCGCACCGGGATTGGGCATCGGATCGGTGCTGCCGATGATGTTGGCGACCTCGATGGTCTGGCCCGCCGGATGCGGGACGAAGGTGGCCTCGATGCGCCAGTCGCGTTCGGCCGGCCAGTAATCCAGGCCGCTGAAGCCGATGCGCGTGGGTGCGTCGGCATGGCGCACGCGCAAGGCGTGGCGGCCGGCGCGGCGGATCACGGTCGCCTGCCCCTTGCCCTCGTCGAAACCGAGGACGCTGGGTCCGCCGGCATCCTCGTCAGTACGCAGCGTGGTCGCACCGGTCAGCGGCTCGCCGTCGACGGTCAGTGCCAAGCCGTCCTCGGGCACGAAGCGGATGCCGTCGGCGCGCAGGTCGACCATCCCCAGGTGCTCGGGTCCCATGCCCAGCTGGATGCCGTTGTCGGCATCGCTGCCCACGTAGTGAGGCCCCCGCTCGATCCAGTGCAGCCCGATCAGGCTGGCCCAGCCATCGGGCGCCAACAACGCGTCTCGGCGCTGGTCGCGCCAGGCCTGGAGTTCGGTGTTGAACGCGATCGCGTCGGCGGACATGGGGGCCTCGTCTGTGTCGGATGAAGGGTCGTCGCCGCAGGCTGCGAGCACGGTGCAGGCCAGCGCGCCGGCCAGCAGCAAGGTCCGGCGCGTGCGCGCCCCGTGGATTGGCGTCATCAGCGGCCTCGCAGGAACCAGCGGTCGATTTCGGGAAGGGTGAAGCGCGCCCAGGTCGGGCGGCCGTGGTTGCACTGGCCGGAGCGCTCGGTCGCTTCCATCTCGCGCAACAGGGCGTTCATCTCGGGAAGGGTCAACCGGCGATTGGCGCGGACGGCACCGTGGCAGGCCATGGTCGACAGCAGCTCGTCGCGGGCGCTGGCAATGCGGCGCGACTCGCCGTACTCGCGCAGGTCGGCCAGGACGTCGCGCAAGAGTGCTTCGACATCTCCGTGGGCGAGCAGCGCCGGAACGCTGCGCAGCGTCAGCGACTGCGGGCCGGCGCGGGTCACTTCGAACCCGAGCGACTCGAGCGTGGCCGCCTCGCGCTCGGCGACGTCGGCCTCGCGTTCGGACACCGCGAGCGTCGCCGGCACCAGCAGCGGCTGGCTGCGCAGGCCCTCGCCGTCGTGCGCGGCCTTGAGCTTCTCGTAGCCGATCCGCTCGTGCGCGGCGTGCATGTCGACCACCACCAGCCCTTCTGCGCTCTCGGCGAGGATGTAGATGCCATGCAACTGCGCGAGCGCGTAGCCCAGCGGGGGCAGGGTCGGCTCCGTGCCCGCCGGCAGCGTGCGACGCTCGGCCAGCGCTACGTCGCCTCCGTATCCGCCGCCTGCAAATTCGGGGAGCGCAGAGCCGTACAGCGACGCATAGCCGGCGCGGGCCTCGGCTACCTGGAGCCCGAGGGGTGCCTGCGGTGCGTCCCAGCGGTAGTGGTCGCCGGTCGGCTGCGCGGGGTTCGCCTCGCCGTGCGATGCCTGCGGAACCGTGCCGGCGCGCGTCTCGGCCAGGGCCGCCTGCAGCGTCCGGTACACGAAGTCGTGGATCAGCCGCGAGTCGCGGAAGCGTACCTCGTGCTTGGCCGGGTGCACGTTGACGTCGACCCGGCGCGGATCCAGTTCGAGGAACAGCACGTAGGCCGGCTGCCGGCCGTGGAACAGTACGTCCGCATACGCCTGCCTGACCGCGTGGGCGATGCTGCGGTCGCGGATCGACCGGCCATTGCAATACAGGTACTGCTGATCGGCGCTGGCCCGGTTGTAGGCGGGCTGTGCGATCCAGCCGTGCAGGCGCAGTCCGGCGCCTTCGCGATCGACATGCAACGCATTGCGGGCGAACTCCTCGCCCAGCGCCTCGTGCAGGCGAAGGTCGGAGAGCAGGTCGCCCTCGCCTTTCCAGCGTCGTGACGGCTTGCCGTTGTGGGATACCCGGAGCTCCACGTCCGGCCGTGCCAGCGCCAGCTGTCGCAGCCATTCCTCGATGTGGCCCAGCTCGGTGCGCTGGGCGCGGAGGAACTTGCGCCGCGCCGGCACGTTGAAGAACAGGTCGCGCACCTCGACCGTGGTGCCGTGCGGATGCGCCTTGGGCACCACCGCACCGACGCGTCCGCCTTCGACCTCGAGCGTGGCGCCATGGTCGGCCTCGCGCTGGCGCGATGAAAGCGAGAAGCGGCTGACCGACGCGATCGACGGCAGCGCCTCGCCGCGGAAGCCGAGTGTCGCCACGCCCTCGAGGTCGTCGAGCGAGGCGATCTTGCTGGTCGCGTGGCGGGAGATCGCGAGCGGCAACTCGTCGGCCGGGAGGCCGTCGCCATCGTCCCGGATGCGGATCAGCCGGACGCCGCCCTCCTCCAGGTCGATGTCGACCCGGCGTGCGCCGGCATCGAGTGCGTTCTCGACCAGCTCCTTGACCACCGACGCCGGACGTTCCACGACTTCGCCAGCGGCGATCTGGTTGATCAGGGTGTCGGGAAGCGGTCGGATCGGCACGGAGGACGGGGCAACGAAGCGCGCGCGCGGTCCACCATCATAGCGAAGTCAGGCCTCGCGCCGGAGGCGTGTCAGCGGCCGAACCAACGGGTATTGCGGACGCTTACGGACTGCCGCCGGCGGCGCCGCCCATGCCCTGCTGCGCGGCCGCGCGCGCGGCGTACATCGTGCCCGGTGGCGGTTGCCGGGTGAAGAATGCATTGACCCCGTCGAGCACCGCGCTGGCGACCTTGCGCTGGAACCCGGGATCCTTGAGCCGACGCTCTTCTTCGGGGTTGGAGATGAAGGCGGTCTCGACCAGCATCGCCGGCATGTCGGAGGTGCGCAGCACGGCGAAGTTGGCGCGCTCGATGTGGGTCTTGTGGATGTTGCCGACCCGCATCAGCCCGTCGAGGATCTCACCGGCAGCTTCCTCGGAGGCCTTCATGTGGCCGCTCTGGGTCAGGTCGAGCAGCACCGATGCCAGGGTGTTGCTGGTCTGTTCCAGCCGTACGCCGCCGACCAGGTCGGACGCGTTTTCCTTGTTGGCCAGCCAGCGCGCACGCTGCGAGGACGCGCCCTTGAGCGACAGGACGTAGACCGACGATCCGTCGGCACTGCGGTTCTCCGCGGCGTCAGCATGGATCGAGATGAACATGTCGGCCTTGGCCTGGCGCGCCAGCACCGCGCGCCGGTTCAACGGGATGAACACATCGGTATCGCGGGTGAGGTAGGCCCGCAAGCCCGGCGTGGCGTTGATCTGGCGCGCGAGTTCCTTGCTGATCGCAAGCACGACGTCCTTCTCGCGCGTGCCGCCCTGGCCGAGCGCACCCGGGTCCTGGCCACCGTGGCCGGGATCGATGGCGATGACCAGCGGACGCATGCCACGCCCTTGCATGACGCCCTGCAGCGTCTTGATCGGTGCATCGGCCGCGGGCGGCGACACCGGAGTGGCCGGCTTGCCGGTGGCCACCCGCGTGGGAACGCCGGTGGCAACCGTGGTCGGCACCCTGGCGGCGTGCGCAGCGATGACGGCGGCGATCGGGTCACTTGCAGGCGCAGCCGCCGGGACTGCCGGTGTCGGCGCCCGCGACGACGCGGCCGCTTCACTGCGGGTGAGCTCGGAGATCAGGCGCGAGGTCGCGGCCGCCGAAGCGGCGGACTGGTCGACGGTGGGCGCGCTGGCGACCGGCACGGACACCGCCGCCGACGAAGCGACATCGACGGTCGGAATGGCCGCCGCCTTGGTGGCTACTGCAGGCGCGCCGTCGCCCGGCCACTCCACCACCAGCCGCGACCCGTTTGCGCCGGGCTCGATCCGCGGCTTGAGCGCGGTGATCGGCTGGGCGAGGTCGAACACGATGCGTGCGGTACCCGGCACGGGCTGGCCGGTACGGACCGACTTCACCACGCCTGCGCCGGTCGGCATCGACAGGCCCTTGGCCAGCGACGACCCCGGGAGGTCGATGACCAGCCGGTCGGGAGCGGACAGACGGATGATGCTGAACTCGGCGGGATGGTCGAGCGCGATCTCGGCACGGGTCCCGGTGGCACCCGCAGCGAGGTGTAGGTCGTTGATTTCGCTGGAATGCGCGAGGTTCCAGGCCAACGCTGACAGCAGCGCAAGCCCGAGCAGGAATTTCTGGAACGTGGCGCCCTTCACTCGCATGGCCGGTAGTCAAGCACCGGACCCACAGGATTGCAAGCACTTTTTCCCTTATTAATCCGGCACCTGCCGTACCTTCTTGCAGGCGCGTTCAGGAGTCGGCCGCAAATGCCGCCTCGAGCCCTGCGTTCTCCCGGGCCAATTGCTCCAGCCACCCGGTCCCGACCGGGCTCGCCGGGGAAAGCACCACGCGGCGACCGCCCCCCTCGACCGCCATTTCAACGACCAGGTCCGCTGGCGGCAGGCTGCCTGCGCCGCGTTCGGGCCACTCGATGAGCCAGAGTGTGGCCTCGTCGGGGTCCAACCCGAGGAACTCGAGTTCGCCGGGGTCGCCGATGCGGTACAGGTCCAGGTGCCACGCCTCCCGACCGTCGGCCAGCGGGTATCGCTCTACCAATGTGTAAGTGGGACTGCGGATGGATCCGCGCACGCCGAGCGCCCGCAGCAACGCGCGCGCAAGGGTGGACTTGCCCGCCCCGAGGTCGCCCTTGAGGTGGACGACGGCAAGCGGCGGCCGCGAACGGGCGAGCATCTCGCCGAGCCGGTCGGTGTGCGCGCTGTCGGCGAGCCAGAAGGACTTCATGCGGTCGCCTGCGGATTGGCCAAGCGCCGTAACCAAGGCATGAGGTCGGCGGGCAGCAACCCGCGCTCACCACCCTCGCCCGCCGCGGCGTCCCCCGCGCAGGCGTGGAGCAACGCGCCACACGCCGCCGCGTCGGCCGCCTCGAGCCCCTGCGCGTGCAACCCGGCGATGGTGCCAGCAAGCACGTCGCCCATTCCGCCGACCGCCATTCCGGGGTTGCCCGCGCTGATTCGCCGCGCACCGCGCCCGGTTGCACCGACCAGCGTGCCGGCGCCCTTGAGCACGACCACGGCCGCGTAGCGCCTGCACAGACCGTGCAGTGCGCCGGCGCGATCGCGCTGGACCTCGCTGGCTTCAATGCCCAGCAGCCGAGCGGCTTCGCCGGGATGCGGCGTCAGTATGCTGTCTGCCGGCAACGCCCGGGGTCGGCGTGCAAGCAGGTTCAGCGCATCCGCGTCCAGCACGAGCCGTGTGCCGGGCCGGGCGTCGTCCAGCACCTGGGCGAGCATCGCCGCACCCCAGTCGCCCTGCCCCAGCCCGGGGCCGCACAGGATCACATCAGCGGACGCGAGCAGCGCGGCAGGCACGCGGCCGTCATCGACCGCACGGGCCATGACTTCGGGCCGCCGCGCCAGCAGCGCGGGCACGTGCAACGCGCGGGTGGCGAC
>NZ_JBJXHK010000028.1:8673-33487 GCF_046638635.1 Lysobacter zhanggongensis | reverse complement strand
AGGAGCTGGACCGGCTGGACGCGGTGGTGCGCCAGGCACAACCCGAGGGTGGCGTGATCAGCCGCGAACTCGCCGCGATCCGTGCCGGCTGCGACCTGCCGGTCGCCCCGCGCTCGCTGGCCGGCGCAGCGTCCGCCCGCTGAACGCTACAGCGGCAGCGGCGCCTGTAGCGGCTCGATCGTGCCTTCGCCGCCCATCACTTTCTTGTACTCGCGGCGCGACACCGAGAGGTAGCGCTCGTTGCCGCCGATCTCGACCTGCGGCCCCTCCCGCACCGCCCGGCCCTGCGCATCGAGGCGCATGTTCATGGTCGCCTTGCTGCCGCTGTGGCAGATCGTCTTGATCTCGCTGATCTCGTCGGCCCAGGCCAGCAGGTACTGGCTGCCCTCGAACAGCTCGCCGCGGAAATCCGTGCGCAGCCCGTAGCAGAGCACCGGGATGCCAAGCGCATCGACGACCTCGGTCAGCTGCCAGACCTGCGACTTTCCCAGGAACTGGGCCTCGTCGACCAGCACGCAGTGCAGCCGGCCGTGCGCGGCGATGTCGGATTTCACCAGCGCCAGCAGGTCCTGGTCGGGTGCGAAGGCGACCGCCTCCGCGCTGAGGCCGATACGCGAGGCCACCGTGCCGCTGCCGGCGCGGTCGTCCAGCCGCGGAGCCAGGATCGCCACCCGCATGCCGCGTTCGCGGTAGTTGTGCGCCGATTGCAGCAGGGTCGTGGTCTTCCCCGCATTCATCGCCGAGTAGTAGAAGTAGAGCTTCGCCATCGGCGCAGTTTAGCGCCGGCGCCCGCCGTGCCGTGCCGGTGCGACCGGTAGAATGCCGGGCCGCACCACCGGTTCCCCGCGTCCCGATGCACGGCCTCAACCCCCCCCAGCGCGCCGCCGTCCTGCACACCGACGGCCCCCTGCTCGTGCTCGCCGGCGCGGGCAGCGGCAAGACCCGCGTCATCGTCGAGAAAATCGCCCACCTGATCGCGTCCGGCCGCATGCCGGCCAAGCGCATCGCGGCGATCACCTTCACCAACAAATCCGCCAAGGAGATGCGCGAGCGCGTCGCCAAGCGCATCCGTGGCGATGCCGCCGATGGGCTGACCATCTGCACCTTCCACGCGCTGGGGCTGAAGTTCCTGCAGATCGAGCACGCCAAGCTGGGGCTGCGCCGGGGCTTCTCGATCTTCGACAGCGATGACAGCGCGGCGCAGATCAAGGACCTGCTGGGCACCGGCACCAAGCCGGATGCGCTCGACGACATGCGCAACCTGGTCTCGCGCGCCAAAAATGCCGGCCTGTCGCCCGAGCAGGCGATGGCCGAGGCGCGCAGCGCGCGCGAGGTCGACGCCGCCGCCGTCTACGCGCTGTACCAGGCACGGCTGGGCACCTTCAACGCGGTCGACTTCGACGACCTGATCCGCCTGCCGGTGCAGTTGCTGGAGTCCGACCCCGAGTGCGCGCTGGCCTGGCGCGAGCGCATCGGCTACCTGCTGGTCGACGAGTGCCAGGACACCAACGATGCCCAGTACCGCCTGCTCAAGGCGATCGCCGGGCCGCGCGGGCTGTTCACCTGCGTGGGCGACGACGACCAGTCGATCTACGCCTGGCGCGGCGCCAACCCGGACAACCTGCTCGCGCTCGGGCAGGACTATCCCGACCTGAAGATCGTCAAGCTCGAACAGAACTACCGCTGCTCCAACCGCGTGCTGCGCGCGGCCAATGCACTGATCGCGAACAACCCGCACGAGCACCCCAAGACACTCTGGTCCGACCAGGCCGACGGCGAGCGCATCCGCATCTGGGAGTGTCGCGACGCCGCGCACGAGGCCGAGAAGGTCGCCGCCGAGATCCAGTACACCGCGACCGCGAAGCAGGCGCCGTGGAGCGACTTCTGCATCCTGTTCCGCGGCAACCACCAGTCGCGCGCGCTGGAGAAGTCGTTGCAGCTGCTGCGCATTCCCTACCACCTGACCGGCGGCACCGCGTTCCTGGAGCGCGGCGAGGTCAAGGACGCGCTCTCGTGGCTGCGGCTGGTCGCCAACCCCGATGACGACGCGGCCTTCCTGCGCGCGGTGACCTCACCCAAGCGCGAGGTCGGTGCGACCACGCTGGCAAGGCTGGCCGAGCTGGCGCAGCACGCCCACATGCCGATGTCGCGCGCGATCGAGTCGGTCGGCGCACTCAAGCAGTTGCCGCCGCGGGCGGCCAACGCACTCGACGGGTTCGCGACGATCATCCGCGGACTGCGCGAGGACGCCCGCCGGCTGGCCCCGGCCGAGCTGGTACGCGAGCTGGCCCAGCGGTCCGGGCTGCTGCAGTCGATCCGCGCCCAGTGCAAGGACGAGGCCGGCTACCAGCGGCGCAAGCAGAACCTGGAGGAACTGGCCGACTGGTTCGACGGCGCCTCCGACCGCCGCGGCGGTGCCGGCCCGGGCGAGCTCGCCGCCCAGCTGGCGCTGCTGTCGCACGCCGACAAGGGCGACGCCGGCAACCAGGTCCGGCTGATGTCGCTGCACGGCGCCAAGGGCCTGGAGTTCCGCTACGTGTTCATCGTCGGTGTCGACGACGGCAACCTGCCGCACGAGGCGAGCATCGAGGAAGGCCGCATCGACGAGGAGCGCCGCCTGCTCTACGTCGGCATTACCCGCGCCAAGGAACAGCTGTGGCTGTCGTACTCCAGGCAGGCGCAGAAGTGGGGCGACCTGCTGCGACTCAAGCCGAGCCGCTTCTTCGACGAGCTGCCGGCGGACGAGGTCCAGCGCGACGGCGCCGATCCGGTCGCGGACGCGGCGCGCAAGCAGGAGCGCGCCAAGGCCGGCTTCGACGCGATCCGGGCATTGCTGGACAGCTGATTCCATCGCCGCGGCCATGCTGCGGCGCATCAAACCGGAATCCCGGCATCCGGGCGAATGCTGCTGCCGCCCCGTAGGCACTGTCGCGAACGTCGCGCGGGTGACGCCATGCGGCAGCGTTCTGTTCACTTCCCTGTCGTGTTCGTGATATCGCTATGGGCAACGCGGACGTCGTCGACGGCCGCGTCGTCGTACTGGCCGCCGCCGGCCACCGCTCGCGGTGACACGGCAACGCCCCCGCACTCCTGGTCCATGAGGGACCGCTGTGTTGCGCGGGGACGGGCGGACAGGTCGACCTGGGGAGAGGCACGCCAGCAGGCGCGCGCTCTGAATGGACGCACACATAGGGAAATCACCATGCTCGTCTCCAACAGCGCGCCTGCGTTGCGCGCTTCTGCAGTTTCCGCACGCCCGTCGTCCGGGCCACATACGCGGCTGACGCCGCTCTCACTGGCTCTTGCCACCGCGCTTTCGCTGNCACATAGGGAAATCACCATGCTCGTCTCCAACAGCGCGCCTGCGTTGCGCGCTTCTGCAGTTTCCGCACGCCCGTCGTCCGGGCCACATACGCGGCTGACGCCGCTCTCACTGGCTCTTGCCACCGCGCTTTCGCTGGCGGCACTGCCGGCGACCGCCGCCGAGGTCTGCCTGACCGACGCCACCGCCCCGGCCCTCGCCGACGGCGACAAGAGCCTCGCCTGCGGCCGCGGCGCGATGGCGATGGGCGAGGCCGCCACCGCGGTCGGTGCCGGCAGCAAGGCGTTCGGCTACAAGGTTTCGGCCTTCGGCGCCGGCAGCAGTGCCACCGGCTCTGCCACCACGGCGATCGGCGCCGACAGCCGGGCCGTCAACGTCAACGCCACCGCAGTGGGAAGCGGCAGCAGCGCCGACGGCATCAACGCCTCGGCGGTGAGCGCCGGCAGCCGCGCGACCGACTACGCGGCATCCGCGTTCGGCACCAACAGCCTGGCCAGCGGCTTCTACTCGTCCGCGCTCGGTGCCGGCAGCACCGCCAGCGGCATCAACAGCACCGCGGTCGGCTACAGCGCCAGCGCGAGCGGGGCCAACGCCGTCGCCCTTGGCGGCGGCTCGGTCGCCGACCGCGATGACAGCGTGTCGATCGGCAGCGAAGGCGCGAGCGCCAGCTGACCCACCTCGCCGCGGGCACCGAGGCGACCGACGCGGTCAACCTCGCCCAGCTCAAGGCGGTGGCCGACGTCGCCGATGCAACCGCCCGCCAGTTCAAGGCAGCCTGTCCGGCGGCGCAGGCGACAGCCTGCTGTTCCGCATCGAGGTGGCGGACGGCGCGCGCCTGCTCAACGTGATGAGCCACGGCGGCAGCGGCAAAGTCAGCGTGTACGTCAGCAGCGGCGAGCCGCCGGCCGGCGATGCCTACGAGTTCCGCTCGAGCCGCCCCGGCAACAGCGAGACGGTCCGCGTGCGTAACCCCGCCGCCGCGACGTACTACATCCGCGTGGTCGGGGAGACCGCCTTCGACGGCCTGACCCTGCAGGCCCGGGTCGACTGACCCACGAGAGGTCATGTGTGGTCGCAGGGACGCGGCCAGAGGCCCCGGCTCCGGCCGGGGCTTTTATTTGGAAGGTTGCCGGCGCGTGGTCGCCGTTGCGGCCCCCACAAACGACAGGGGCGGCCGAAGCCGCCCCTGCCGCTACCCGCACGAACCGGTGGATCAGAACTTCAGCGAGTACCGCACGTTGGCGCCGTGGTCGCGGGCCTCGTCGGCGTACTGGCCGCTGTAGCCGAACTCCAGCAGGCTGCGGGCACCGAACCGTGCGGCCACACCGGCCTCCAGCACGGTCGAGCGCTCCGCCAGCGGCGCGCCCGTCACGGTGAACGCAGTGCCGCCGTCCCACGCGTGCACGCCCTCGGCCACCAGGTCGCCGGAGGCGTGGCGGTAGCCGAGTCCGCCGCGCAGGTGCAGGCCGCTCGCCGACTGCTGCGCACCGCCGAGGCCGACGTCGAAGCGGACGCCGACCGTCGACAGGGTCGCGCGGGTCTCGGCATCGCTGCCGGCCAGCGCGGCACTGCCCCCGTCCTCGACGAACTCGTCGGTGTCCACGTCCACGCGCGCGACCTGCAGGTAGGGCTCCAGCGTCCACGCCTGGCGACCGAACGCGTATCCACCCTCGATGAAGGCCTGGGTGGTGGTGGCGTCGTACTCGGTGTGCAGGAACTGGTCGACGTCGGCAAAGGCGACGTAGCGCTCGCCGTCGATCTCCTGGTCGGCGCGGGTCAGGCCGGCGCGCAGCGACAGCCCGCCCCACTGGTTGCCGCCGTACACGCCGAGGTGGCGCTGCTTGACGTCGCCGCTGGACGCACGCGCCCGCAGGTCGATGTCGGTGCGGCCGGTGCCGCCCAGCACACCGACCTGCCAGCCGCCGGCAAAACGGTGCTCGATGCCGACCAGCACGCCGTTGGCGTCATGCTCGACACGGCCGGTGTTCGAGTCGCCATGGATGCTGCCGCCGCTCTTGAACGCCTCGGCCCATGCCGTCGTCGCCGGGGCATCGTCGTCGAGCGCCGACAGGACCGGCGTGGTGCGCGCAAGCGCGGCCTCGCGCACCATGCGGGCGTCCTCCACCAGCACCGCGCGTGCGGCGGGATGGAACTCGCCGCCGAGCAGGTCGAACGCGCCCTGTGCCTGTTCGGGGAACAACTGCACGAGCGAGCCGAGCAGCGCCGCGTCATCGGCCATCGCATCAGCCGCGCGCGCCACCGCGCGCTGGTTGGGCGTGGTGGCGGCCTCGGCCAGCGCCATCGCGCGGACCACGTCGAGCGTCACTACGTCGGCGCCGTAGCCCAGGTTGAAGCCCAGGAACGGCGAGAACGCGCCACGGCTTACGCCGGCGAACGTGCCGTTGACCGCGGAGGCCTCGAGCAGGGTGTAGCTGGCGCCGATGTCGAACACGCCCGGGGTGCCGAACAGCCGCACCGTGCCGCCCTGCAGGTCGGCGACGCCGCTGATCGAGATCAGGTCGGCGCTGCCGCTGGCGCCCAGCTCGGCGTCGAAGTACGAGCCCGCCAGCTGGGTGTAGTCGCCGGCGACGGACAGCGTGCCGATCGAGTTGCCCGGCGCGATGGTGCCGGCGACGACCGTGCTGCCGACCGTGCCAATGCCACGCAGGCCACCGCCACCGTTCACCTGCAACGCGCCCGACTGGGTGCCGTCGACCTGCAGCCAGCCGCCGTTGACCGTCGCCGCATTGGCGAGCACGCCGCCGGCCGCGACCCAGGCCAGGCCACCGTCGACCACGGTGTCGCCCAGCGCGTTGTTGCCGGTCAGCTCGAGGACGCCGTCGCTGACGGTCAGGCCGGCAAAGCTGTTGTCGCCGCTCAGGCGCAGCCAGCCGATGCCCGACTTGGTCATGCGGCCCGGGCCGCCGATGTCGTTGGTCCAGTCGTCCCACGCCTCGCCTTCCCACACCTTGGCGCCGCCGGCGCGGCGGTCCATGACGATGTCGGTATCGACGCGCAGCTGGCCGTAGCCCTCCATGCCCTTGCGCAGGTCCATCAGGCCCCAGCCGTAGAGCTCGTCGACGCCCGCGGCGCCCATGTCGCGCGCGGTGGTCAGCAGCACGTCGCGGATCTGTGCGTTGTCCAGGTACGGGTAGCGCTCCATCAGCAGCGCAAGCGCGCCGGTGACATGCGGCGCGGCCATCGAGGTGCCGGTGTAGTAGGCATAACCGAGCTGGCGGTCCGGGTCCTCGAACTCCAGGGTCAGGCTGCCGTCCTCACCGACCACCACTTCGCCGCTGAGCTCGCCCCAGACCACGCTCGAGGCGATCATCGTGCCCGGCGCGGTGATGCACCAGTCCATGCTCAGGCCGCAGATGTTGGACGAGCCGTCGATCTCGCCGTCGAGGTTCATGTTGGCGACGCTGAGCCAGTAGGCCTCCAGCTCCGGCAGCCAGCGCGGCAGCGTCGCGGTGACGCCGGCGTAGTAGCCGGTGCCGTTGCCGGCAACGCCATCATCGCCGCCGTTGCCGGCGGCCCAGACCTGCAGCATGCCGTGGTCGCGCGAACCGGCCGCGTAGGGTTCGAAGAAGCCGGCACCCAGGGCGTCATAGACGAAGTCGGCGAAGCCCGCCGAGTCCAGCGGGATGGTGAAACCCCAGCTGTGGTTGATCGCGCGCACGCCGTTGGCGGCCATCTGCGCGTACATGTCGGCCAGCGCTTCGTCACTCGGGCTGGTGCCGTGGACATTGCTGTCCAGCCCGTTGGGGCCGAAGAAGTATTCGTTGAGGCGGTTGGTGAACAGCTGCGCCGAGACCAGGCCGGAGCCGAACGCCACGCCGTGCATGCCGCTGCCGTTCCGCGCGGCGGCCATGGTGCCGCCGACGTGGGTGCCGTGGGCGTTGTATTCCAGGTCGAGCGCGTTGCCGCTGCCCCACACGTAACCATCGGGCGCCAGATAGCCCTCGACCGAGGCCTGGCCGCCATCGGAATAGAAGCAGCCCCACAGATCGGTCAGGTTGCTGCAGCCCGGGTCGCCGAACTTCAGGCCGATGTGGTCGCCACCGGCGAATTCCGCGTGGTCCAGCGCCACGCCACTGTCGAACACGCCCAGGCGGATGCCATGGCCCGTCAGGCCACGCGCGTAGGCGTACTCGGCGCCGATCGCGCCCAGGCCCCAGTCGGCCATGAACTCGTCGGTGCGCCAGCTGGCGGCATCGCCGACCTGGCCGGGGTCTTCTTCAGGCGCGGCGTCCTGTGCCATTGCCGGCAACATGGCGCCCGCCAGCAGGCAGGTGGCGATGGCGCGGCAAAGCGAAGAGCGGGAAAGGCCGGAGTGGGAACGTGGTGCGTGCTTGCTCATGCGGGTCCTTGCGTGTGAACGAAAAACGCCCGCCGGTACCTGGATCAGCGCCGGAAGGATGCGAATGGAGCGCGCGGCGTACATCCCCGTGCCGGACGCGAACCCCGTTGTATACGTGAACAAATTGTGAATGTCCACGCGTTGAAACTGCGACGCAGGCCTCGCTCCGGACCGCCCCGGGGCGTCGTTAAACTGGAGCGCTTCCTGAGCCACCGGGCCCCCCCATGCGCATCCACCTGCTGTCCCCGCTGCTGATCCTGCTGGTCCTGCCCGCGTGCCGACACACCGCGCCGCAGACCCCCCAAGACCGCCCCGCGGCGGTGACGGTGGTGGCCGACGACAACCTCAACGCCGTGCTGTGGATGCAGGCTTCCGCCGAGTACCGCGCCGCCGCGCTGCAGACCTGGCGCGCGGCCACCGACCGGCTCGACGACGCCCTGGCCGACCCCCAGTGGGATGCACTGCTGCCAGCCGAACGCGGTAACCCGGCCATGGGGTTGCCGCCCGCGGTGATCGTCGATGTCGACGAGACCGTGCTGGACAACTCGCCCTACCAGGCGCGGCTGGTCCTCGACGGCGGCGAGTACGCCTCGGCGAGCTGGGCGGCGTGGGTCGACGAGCGTCGGGCGACGCCGATCCCAGGCGTCCTCGCGTTCGCACAGGCGGCGCAGGCGCGCGGCGTCACCATCGTCTACATCAGCAACCGCACCGAGGCGATGCAGGACGCGACCCTGGACAACCTGCGCGCGGTCGGCCTGCCGGTCGCCAGCGATGCGGTGTTCCTGGGCAAGGGCACGGTGGTGGAGGGATGCGCGTCAGCCGACAGTGGCGACAAGGCTTGCCGCCGCCGGCTGGCCGGACGCGACTACCGCGTGCTGTTCCAGTTCGGCGACCAGCTGGGTGATTTCACCGCGGTCGAGCCCAACACGCCGGATGCCCGCGCCGCCCTGATGTCGACCCACGGCGAATGGTTCGGCGAGCGCTGGTGGATGCTGCCCAACCCCAGCTACGGCGACTGGCAGCCGGCTGTTTTCGACAACGACTGGGGCCAGTCGCCGCAGCAGCGGCGCGAAGCCAAGCGCAGGGCGCTCGACCCCGCCCGCTGACAGTCAGGTTTCCAGCGCGGTCAGCGCTTCGGCTGGCAACGGCAGCAGTGCCCAGAACGCGACGTTGCGTTCGCGCCAGTCCTCCGCCACCTCGTTGAGGATCGACAGCAGGGTCGCGAACGTGTCGTCGTCCGCCTCGCGCAGGCCACCGACCTGTTCGACCAGCAGCAGGTAACCGGGCGCCGGCCACCACGCCAGGTCGCCCAGGCTGTCGGCCAGCGCGTCCCAGTTGCCGCCGAACCACGATGGAAACCGCAGGCCGCGCGCCAGCCGGGCGAGCAGTTCGGTCTTGTCGCCGCAGCCGGACAGGTCGATCCGGGCGACCCCGAAGTCCAGCGCGGTGCCAGCCTGGGCCATCGCGGCGGTGTCGCGGTCGTCGATGAAGTACGCGCCGGACTGCACCGGGTCGGCGAGCAGTGCGCGCAGGTCGATCGGATTCATGGCGCCCCCACCGGGTCGAAACGGCGGAAGCTGCGGTAGTGGTCGTCGGTGTAGTAGTACTCGGTTGGGGGGTCGCCACCGGTCACGATGCGGCGGGCCCCGCGGTCACGCGAACCGGGCGTGTCGACGGTGAACTCGTGGTAGTGCCCCCGTGGCCGTTGCGGCAGCAGGCGCTCGCGGTTCTGGAACACGCCGCCGTCCTGGCGGTAGGCGTACGGGCCGCCGCTCGCGATGGCATCCAGCACCGGCCCAGCTTCGGGTGGCAGGAACGCCGGCAGCCCCGCCGACGCATCACGCGGGAGCTCGCGTTGCGGCGAGTCGGCGCCGGGCGCGGACAGGCCGTCCGGGCCGGTCTGTTGCAAACCGAACCACAGCGCGACCAGCGCGACCGCGGCCAGCAGCCAGAGGGGGCGATTGGATCGCACGGCCTGTCCTGTTCGGGAAAGGCCCGAGTCTAGCCGCACGGCGCCGGCGTCCGCGGCGAGGTCGACGGTTTCGCCCGGGCGAACTCGGCCTGCTTTGGAGGTGCGGCTTTCAGCCGCGGTCGTGGCAGCGGCGCGGCGGACGATCATCCGATCGCGGCTGAAGCCGCTCCTACAGCGATCGTAAGTGACGCGGCAGCTTCACCGCGGAGCCGCGGCTTCAGCCGCAGCGGAGTCCGCTGATCGCGCCGCGTTCGTTGACGTCGATGTTGAGCCGGTCGGCGCGGAAGTCCATCGTCACGGCCTGGCCGGGTTCGATGACCCGCACGTCGTTGCTGTGGCTGTCGACGCGCGCACGCTCGACGACCTCGGCGGTCGCCGCGCGGCCGATCGCCCAGGAAGCATCGTCGGCGACGCAGACGGTGGCGGGGTCGCGCGGCACGTCGACCGGGGGCATCGTGGTGCAGGCGCCAACGGAGAGCAGCAGGACGACAACGGGGATCAGCGGCGGTCGGGTCATGGCGGGGCTCCGGTACGGCGTCCGGGGGAGCCTGCGGTGGCCCGCGTGTTCATGATGTAAACGCGACGGGCGCCGCGGCATCCTCCACCTCGGCCAGGCGCAGCATCAGCCTGGCCAGCGTCACCACGTCCTGGTGGTTGTGGGCGCACACGCGCCGCAGCAGCGTCGACGGTCCGCCGCGCAGGTAGGACAGCCACGCCGCCGGTGCCTCGGAGCCGGGCAGGTCGTCCTCGCGCGCGATCTTCAGCAGCTCACGCTCGATCGTTGCCAGCCGGCAGTTCTCCCACACACCGCGGTAGCGCCGGCGGGTCGGGAAGAGCAGGTCGACGTGGTCGAGCGGGGTGATCGGGCACGGCAGCCGGGCCAGCCGGTAACGCGTCTTCAGCAGCGGCGCGTCGTAGCAGCGGCCGTTGTAGCTCGACAGCACCGTGGTCGGCGACAGCCAGCCGGCAAACTCCCGCAGCATCGCCGTTTCCGCGGCCAGCGTGGTGATCAGCAACTGCCGCACGCGCAGGCCGTCGCCGTGCAGCGGATGCGCGTGCCAGTCGGCCGCGCCGATCTGGAACGCGCGCGTGCCGGTGCCACCGGCCAAGCCGGTGGTCTCGGTGTCGAAGAACAGCAGGTCGCGTGGTTCCACGGTGTCATCGCGCTTGGCGAACGCGAGCGGCAGCGCGTCGGCCGGCGCGGCAAACGGCAGCCAGTGCTCGATCAGTCGCAACCCCGGCGCGATTTCCTCGCCGGGCAGACGGCGGTCGACCGGCGCCCGCGATACCGCGACGACCGGCTTGCGTTCGCGCACGCCCAGCAAGCGGCGCAGTGATTCGATCGAGGTGTTGGCAGGCGCCGCCGGCGCCCGGTCGCGCACGACCGCGGTCGGCGCGGGACGCGACGGCGCACCGGCCTCGCGCTTGAGCGCGCGCAGCTTGTCGATGGTGATGCTCATGCGGGTCTCGCGACGCCGGGGTTCGGTGGGGCAACGCAACTTGGCGCATGCCAACCGGGCGTAGGAGCGACGTGAGTCGCGACCTGTACATGAGTTCGGACGTTCGGCGGGTCGCGACTTACGTCGCTCCTACACACGCTTCGGGTTTGCGGTATCACCGTGCCACCTCGGCCAGCAGCCCAAGCACGCGGCGAGCGAGCGACTTGGGCGTGGCCGTGTCGCCGGACTCGTCGGCAGCGAGCACCGGGCCGACGCAGGCGGGGCAGCCGGCCTTGCAGTCGCAGCGCTCGACCAGTTCCGTCGCACGGCGCACCAGTTCGGCCTGTCGTGTCCACAGCGGTTCGCTCAGGCCGACGCCGCCGGGGAAGTTGTCGTACAGGTAGATGGTCGGCACGAACTGCTGTACTTCGACGTCCCCGGCGGTGGCGCCGCGGACCGGCATCCCATCGCGCTTCGAATCGCCCTCGGCGCCGCCATCGGCGCCGCCATCGGCGGACACCGATCGCATCACCGGGTGCCCCGCGTCATGGTCGTCGGTCCCGTCGCGGCCCTCGCCGGCGCCATGCATCTCCATGTAGTCCTCGTGCGCGTCCAGCGGCAACCGAGCCCGCGCGCCGGGGGCGATCGACAGGCCTTCGACCGGACCCTCCACCCCGCGCAGCTGGCCGCGGCCCTTCGCATCGGCGGTCGCGAACCACGCGCCGTCGCCGTTGCCGACCGCCTTCTGCAGGTCGCGCGCATCGGCCATCACCGCCACGGTCGCGACCACGTGCAGCGCGTAGCCGGCGCCGAGGAAACCGTCGAGCGCGTCCTGCCGCGAGGCGAACCACGCCAGCAGCGTCGCCTGCGGCAACTGCCACCAGACCGCGGTGGTGTGCAGTTCCTGGTCGGGCAGGTTGACCGGGCCGTAGCCGATGTTCTCGTGGGTGTAGTAGCGGATCTTCTTGTAGCCGGCGACGCGCCGCACCACGTGGACCTCGCCGTGGCCGCAGTCGCCGTGGCCGGCGTCGATGCCGTCGAAGCGCTCGAGCACCTTCAGCTTCGAGTAGTCGATCGAGTCGGTGTAGTAGTCGACGTGGGTGCGCGTGACGTAGGCCTTGCGGCCTTCCCAGTCGAGCCGCTCGACCTGGTAGGGCGTGCTCTGGACCATGTGGATCGCGCCTTCGTACAGGGTCAGCGCGGCGGCCGAGTAATCGACCTCGGCGATGATCTGCTGCTTGCCGCCGGTGCGGTCGACGACGACGAAATTACCGTCGGCGACGGAGCGCAGCGACACGGCGTTGGCCGGGTAGCTGTCGGCGATCCATTCCCAGCGGTCGCCCTCGCGGTGCACCACCTCGGTTTCGGCCAGCGCCTCCAGGTACACCTCCGGTTCGATCGGGCCGAACATCTCGTCGACCACGAACGGCAGCTCGAACGCGGCGCAGCGGATGTGGTCGAACAGGATCAGCGGCTGGTCGGGCGCGGTGCGCGCGTGCTCGGGCGAAGCGTCGGCGAAGAAATCGGGATGGCGCACGACGTACTGGTCCAGCGGCTGCGAGTTCGCCACCAGCACACCGAGGCTCGGCTGCTGCCGGCGACCGGCGCGGCCGAAGCGCTGCCACGTGGCCGCGACCGACCCCGGGTAGCCGTTGAGCACGACCACGTCGAGCGAGCCGATGTCGACGCCGAGCTCGAGCGCGGAGGTCGAGATGATCCCGTCGATGTCGCCGGCGCGCATGTCGCGCTCGGCCGCGCGGCGCTCGGTCGGCAGGTAGCCGCCGCGGTAGGCGCGGATGCGCGGCGCCCTGCGGGGGTCGTGGTCAAAGACGTCCTTGAGGTACTTGGTCAGCACCTCGACCATCAGCCGCGTCTGCGCGAACACCAGCGTTTTCAGCCCGGCCTTGATCGCGATGCGGGCGATGCGGTTGGCCTGCGAGCGCGCTGACGCGCGCAGGCCAAGGTCGGGGTTGATCACCGGCGGGTTCCACAGCAGCACGTGCTTGTCGCCGGTGGGCGCGCCGGACTCGGTGATCGCGTGCACGTCGGCCTCGATCAGCGCACGCGCGTGCTCGGCCGGGTTGCCGATCGTCGCCGAGCACAGGATGAACTGCGGGGTGACGCCGTAGAACGCGCAGATGCGCTTGAGCCGGCGCAGCACGTTGGTGACGTGACTGCCGAATACACCCCTGTAAGTGTGGATCTCGTCGATCACCACGTAGCGCAGGTTCTCGAAGAACTGCGCCCACTTCGTGTGGTGCGGCAGGATCGCCTGGTGGAGCATGTCGGGATTGGACACGACGATGTCACCGTGCAGACGGATCGCCTGGCGCGCGTCGCCGGGGGTGTCGCCGTCGAAGGTGAAGGCCTTCACTCCGAGGTCGCCGGCGCGATTGAGCTCAAGCAGCTCGGCCACCTGGTCCTGCGCCAGCGCCTTGGTGGGGAACAGGTAGAGGGCTTTCGCATTGCCCTGCATCGCCGCGCTCACCACCGGCAGCGTGTAGCACAGCGACTTGCCCGAGGCGGTCGGGGTGACGATGGCGACGTTTTCGCCACGCTGCGAGGCGGCCCAGGCGTCGGCCTGGTGGCGGTAGAGGCGGTCGACGCCGCGCGCGCGCAGGGCGGAAGCGAGCGCGGCGGGGACGTCGTCGCGGATCGGCGCGTAGTCGCCCTCGCGACCGGGAATGGTGAAACTGCCGGTGATGCGGTCGGCATAGCGCTTCGACAGCGCCTGGGTCAGCGCGGCACCGTCGCCGCGGCGACGCACCTCCCGCACGGGCAGGGTTCCGCCCGCGTCGAGCCGGTCGAGTTCGCCGCCCGTCCCGTCCTGCCGCACCAGTGCCTGCCCCATGCGCCTGCTCCCGCCAAAGGCGCGCAGTAGGCCAGCGCCGCGTCGCAACCGGTGAGACGGCGGATGAATGGTTCAGCGTCCCGCCCTGTAGGAGCGGCTTCAGGCGCGATCCGGATTCGACCCACTGCGCCTGTTCCCGATCGCGGCTGAAGCCGCTCCTACAAAGGCCGGGACACTTCGCGGACGGCGAATGCCCGCAGGCGCGCTTCGCTGGACACGCCGATGCCGTGCGGCCGCCCCGCCACGTACAGCGTCACGTGTGGGGGCGGCACCGGCAGTTCGCGTCCGAGCAGGCACCCCAAAACCCGATGGAACGGCGCCATCGCCGGCAGCTCGACCCGTTCGATAACCGAATGGGCGAGCTGGACCCGGCCGTCCGCAACGAACGGCTTGCGCAACAACCAGCGGCGACCGGTGCGGGCGAACCGCCAGTCCTGCGCCGCCAGTGCGGTCGCCACGGCGTTGCCGAGCCACGGTGCCGCGAAGCCCGCGCGCAGTTCGGCGCCGAGGCGGCTGCCGATCAGGGTGACGTGCAGTTCGGGCTTGGGCTCCAGGGCGATGCCGTCGATCGCGATTCCGCTCGCGGGCGGCGCCCAGTCAGCCGGATCGAGCGGCAACACGAGGCTGTCACCCCCTCCTGGCCGCGGCCAGGAGGCCGCCGGGAGCCCGGGATCGATGGTCGTGGCCGGTCGTCGTTTCACCGCGGTTACCCCTCTCCGTCGTGCTGCGGCGCACAATGCGCGGTCCTCCGTGGAGCCCCCGCATGGCCGACGCCGTCACCCCGACCGCCTATGAGCGCAACCGCGCCCGCTACGCCGCGATCCTGTTCGCGTTGGCGGTCGGCGGCTTTGCGATCGGTACCAGCGAGTTCGCGATGATGGGCCTGATGCCGAGCCTGGTACAGGACCTGGGCATCACCGAGCCGCAGGTCGGCCACCTGATCAGCGCCTATGCGCTGGGCGTGGTGGTCGGTGCGCCGCTGCTGGCGATCCTCGGCGCGCGGCTGCCGCGGCGCTCGCTGCTGCTGGCGCTGATGGGGTTCTACGCGCTCGCCAACCTGGCAACCGCATTCGCGCCCGACTATCACGTGATGCTGGGTTTCCGCTTCATCGCCGGCCTGCCGCACGGCGCGTACTTCGGCGTGGCGATGCTGGTCGCCGCCTCCATCGGTGGTCCGGCCCAGCGCGGCGCGGCGATCAGCCGGGTGATGCTGGGGCTGTCGATCGCAATCCTGGTCGGCAATCCGTTGGCCACCTGCATGGGACAGGCATTGAGCTGGCGCTACGTGTTCGCCCTCGTCGCCGCCGTCGCGGTGCTGACCGTCGCCCTGGTCGCGCGCTCACTGGCCGACGATCCCGCCGAACCGCGGCAGACGCCGCTGCGCGAGATGCGGGCGTTCAATACCTCGCAGGTCTGGCTGACGCTGCTGATCGGCGCGGTCGGTTTCGCCGGCATGTTCTGCGCCTTCAGCTATCTCGCGCCCACGCTGACCGAGGTGACCGGCACCGGCGATAGCTGGATCCCGATCGCGATGGGCGTGTTCGGCGTCGGCTCGATCATCGGCAACCTTGCCGGCGGCTGGCTGGTCGACCGGCTGCAGTTCCGCGCCGCGCCGGTGATCCTGGCGTGGTCGGCGCTGGTGCTGCTGACCTATCCGTTCGCCGCGCACTCGCTGTGGACGATGCTGCCGGCCGTGGTCGCGGTGGGCACCATGGGCGCGCTCGCGCCGGTGCTGCAGACGCGCCTGATGGACGTGGCCGGCGAGGCGCAGACGCTGGCCGCCGCCTCCAACCACGCCGCATTCAATGCCGCCAACGCGCTCGGGCCGTGGCTCGGCGGGCTGGCGATCAGCGCCGGGCTGGGATGGACATCGACCGGCCATGTCGGTGCGGCGACCGCGGTCGGTGGCCTGCTGGTCTACGCCTGGGCACGGTGGGACGAACGGCGCATGACGGTGGCGCTGGCGCGAAGCTGACCGCGACGTTGCGCGACACTGTGCACCCCACCGCCGGATCCGGACCATGACCGGGAAGCCTTTCTCGCCCGCCTGCGAGCGCAACCGCGAGCCCATCCTCGCCGTGTTGCGCGAACATTTCGCCGACGCCCGCCACGTGCTCGAAGTGGGCAGCGGCACCGGACAGCACGCGGTGCATTTCGCCGCGGCGATGCCGTGGCTGACGTGGCAGACCAGCGACCGTGCCGAGAACCTGCCCGGCATCCGCGCTTGGCTGGACGAGGCCGCGTTGCCCAACACGCCGTCGCCGCTGACGCTCGACGTCGACGACTGGGTGTCGCTGCCGGTTCCGCCGGGCGGCGCGTACGACGCGGTCTTCAGCGCCAACACGCTGCACATCATGGGCTGGCCTCAGGTGCGCGCGTTCTTCGCCGGTGCCGGGCAACGGCTGGCTGCCGGCGGCATGCTGGTGGTGTACGGACCGTTCAATGCCGGCGGGGACTACACCAGCGACAGCAACCGCGCGTTCGACGACTGGCTGCGCGCCCGCGACCCGGCCTCGGCGATCCGCGACTTCGAGGCGGTCGATGCACTGGCGCGCGAAGCGGGGCTGGTACTGCTGGCCGACGTGCCGATGCCGGCCCACAACCGTTGCCTGGTCTGGCGCGCCCCGGCCACCAACACGCGCTGAGCGTGCCACCATCGCATCGCGATGAACCCCGACACGACACCCCCGGCGCCCACCCTGCGCAGCCGCCTGCTGCGCGGCGCCGGGATCGCGGTCGCGCTGGTGGCCGCGCTGAGCGGCAGCGGCCTGTTGTTCAACGAACACCTGGCACCGAAGGCGACCGGCGCCCCCGGCCACGCGTTGCCGCTGCAGCCGGCGGAAACGTCGATCGACCGCGAGCTCGCGCCGATCCTCGCCGCCCACCCGGGCGAGACCGGCGCGCTGCTGCTGGCCGACGGCCTGGATGCCTTCGCCGCCCGCGCCATGAGCGCGCGGCGGGCCGGCCGCAGCCTGGACCTGCAGTACTACATCTGGAACGACGACCTGGCCGGCCAGCTGCTCGCACGCGAGGCGCATGCCGCCGCCGAGCGTGGCGTGCGCGTGCGGATCCTGCTCGATGACCTGACTGCCGAGGGGCTGGACCCGAAGTGGATGGCGCTGGACGCCCACCCCGGCATCGAACTGCGGCTCTACAACCCGTTCCGCAACCGCGCCAGCGGCCTCGAGCGCGGCATCGAGCTGGTACAACGCGCTTTCAGCATCAACTACCGGATGCACAACAAGGCCTGGATCGCCGACGGACGGGTGGCGGTGATCGGTGGCCGCAACATCGGCGAGGAGTACTTCGCCGCCGACGACGCGGTCAACTTCCACGACCTCGACCTGATGCTGTTCGGGCCGGCGGTGGAGCAGGCCAGCGCGATCTTCGACGCGTTCTGGAACAGCCCGGCGGTAGTGCCGATCGCCGCGCTCAACACGACCACGCCGGACGAGCTGGCCGGCTTCCTGTCGGATGTCGACGACGCCGCGCTGGAGGCGCGCGCAGGCCCGTACCTGTCCCGCGTGGCCGCCTCGGACACGGTGCGCGGTTACCTGGAGGGACGACTCCAGCCGCACTGGAGCACGACCCTGGAAGTCGTCTCCGACCCCCCTCTGAAGGCCGGCGACGACGACCGCGCCGACTGGCTGGCGACGCGGCTCGGCGACGCGGTACGTGGCAGTCGGGACAAGGCCCTGCTGGTCTCGCCGTACTTCGTGCCGGGCGACACACTCACCCGCGAGCTCGGTGGGCTGGTGGACGCCGGCGTGCAGGTCGGCATCGTCACCAACTCGCTGGCCGCCAACGATGTACCGGCGGTGCACAGCGGCTACGCCGGCTACCGCATGCCATTGCTGCGCGGTGGCGTGCAGCTGTACGAGATGAAGGCACGCGGGCAGCAGGACATGGCAGGTGCGTTCGGCAGCAGCGGCGCCAGCCTGCACACCAAGGCGTTCGTGCTCGACGACCGCCACGGGTTCGTCGGTTCGTTCAACCTGGACCCACGCTCGGCCAACCTCAACACCGAGATGGGCGTGCTGTTCGACGACCCCGGGCTGGCCGCCGGAGTGCGTGCCGAGTACCTGCGGCTGTCGTCGCCGCAGGCGAGCTACTGGTTGTACCTGGACGCCAACGGCGAGTTGCGCTGGCTCGACCGCGCCGCCACGCCGCCGGCCGCGCTCGACCGCGAACCCGACGCTTCCTGGCCGCGCCGCATGCTCGCGGCGGTGCTGGGCTGGCTGCCGATCGAGTCGCAGCTCTAGCGCGCCGGCTCCACCCGGGCGCCCTCGTCGGCCACCGGCGACGGCGCCTGCGCCGGCACCTCCGACGGTATCGCGATCGCATCCGGGTCGACCGGCAGCATCGTCGCCTGCCGCCAGCGGCCCCAGCGGTAGTACGCCAGCGACAGCACCATCGACACCGCCGCGCTGACCGGGAAGCTCCACCAGATCGCATCCACTCCGAGTGTCGGCTGCAGCCAGTTGGCGAACGGCACCCGCACGCCCCACAGCGCCAGGCCGAGGATGATCAGCGGCGGCACCACCGCACCGGTCGAACGCACCACGCCGGCCACCACGAACGTCACCCCGAAGAACAGGAACGACCACACCGCGATGTGGTTCAGGTGCCGGGCGATGTCGAGCGCATCGCTGCCGGGGGGCATGAACATCGCGAGGGTGAAGCGGTCGAGCAGGATCAGCGGCGCGATCAGCGCGCCGGTCAGCAGGAAGTTGAAGCCGATGCCGGCCCGCGTGGTCGCCTCCACCCGCGGCCAATTGCCGGCACCGACGTTCTGCGCCGCCATCGACGAGCACGCCGCGCCGATCGCCATCGCCGGCATCTGCACGTAGGTCCACAGTTGCAGCGCGGCGCCATAGGCCGCGGTGGTGTGGGTGCCGTACGCGTTGACCATCGTGATCATGGCAATCATCGCCAGCGAGATCATCACCATCTGCAGGCCCATCGGCACGCCCTTGGTGACCAGCGCGCGGACGATCGCCCAGTCCGGCACGAACAGGTGGCGCTCGTGTCGGCTGATCCACAGCGGGTGTCGCCGGTGGCGCAGCCAGCCGAGCATGGCCGCCAATGCGACCAGGTTGGCCAGCAGGGTCGCGGTCGCGCTGCCGGCCATGCCCAGCGCCGGCAGCGGGCCGACGCCGAACATGAGCAACGGCACCAGTACGATGTCGAGCGCGACCGCCAGCAGCAGGAACAGGAACGGCGTGCGCGTGTCGCCGGCGCCGCGCAGGATCGCCGACAGGAACGCGAACGCGTACAGGAACGGCAGCGCCAGGAAGATCACCTTGAGGTACGCGTCGGCCAGCGGCAGCGCGGCTTCGGGGGTGCTCATCCACACCAGCACATAACGCGACAGTGGCAGGCCGATCGCCGCCAGCGCGACAGAGATGCCGAGGAAGAAGGTCGCCGCAGAACCGATCACCTTGCGCGCGCCCGGCAGGTCCTTCCGGCCCATGGCCTGGCCAACCAGGATGGTGGAGGCCATGCCGAAGCCGAACACGCCGCCCAGCAGCAGGAACATGATGTTGTTGGCGTTGGCGATTGCCCCGAGAGCCTCCTCGCCGAGGAAGCGGCCGACCCAGATCGCGTTGACCGAGCCGTTGAGTGACTGCAGCACGTTGCCGCCGAGGATCGGCAGGGCGAACACGAACAGGGTGCGGGCGATCGGCCCTTCGGTGAGGTTGCGCGGTTGCATCGGCACCGGAGCGGGGGGGACAGCGGAGGCCAGAGTAGCCGCGCGCGGTGGACGGCACGCGACGGACGACCGGTTGCCGGCCCGCCCGCGCGGCTGTCCGCCAGCTGACTGGCGCTGCCGGCGGAACGCAGATTGCCGCCGGCGTCGACGCTGCCGTGACCGGTGGCGGGCGACACTGCCGCCATGGTCATCGGCAAGGGACATGGGCAATGAGCGGGGCGATCCGGTTAACGCGGTGGTGCGTCGGCGAATGCGCCTGGGTGGCGCTTGCGGTGGTGCTGTCGATTGCCTTCGTCGCCGGCTTCGTCTGGCTGGCCGAACCCCATGCCGCGGATTTCTGGAGCCAGCTGCGCAGCCCGGTCAACGTGGTGCGCATCGTCGTGCTGAGCGCGGCGATCTGGATCTGGGCCTATATCGGCCGGGTGATCCGCACTTCCAGCCGCAATGCCGCTCCGCGGAAGCCCCGTGCGGCGCCTTCGCACGCTGCGGCCCCGCGCGCCTCCGGGCTGCTGTAGGCAACGCCACCTTCGGCAAAGTCCGCGCGGGTGGCATCGGCCGCCCTGGACCGTAGGATGGGGTGCAAGCCACCCGGGGGATCCTTGATGCCGCATCCGTTCCGTTCGACCGTCCTGCTGCCCGCACTCGCGGTGGCGCTATTGCCCGTCTCCGCACTGCTGGCACAGGCGCCGCCTGACACGGCCACCAACCCCACGGGCATGGAGGCGCGGGCGCCGTACCCGGGCACGCTGACCGTCGATGTCGACGCGACCGACCTCACCCGGCGGGTGTTCCACGTCCGCCAGACCATTCCCGTTCAGGCCGGCGCGCTGCGGCTGCTGTTCCCCAAGTGGATTCCCGGCAAACACCGGCCCGACGGCCCGATCCACCGGCTCGCCGGCCTGAGGGTCAACGGCAACGGCCAGCGGATCGCCTGGACCCGGGACCCGACCGACGTGTACGCGTTCGACATCGTCGTGCCCGACGGCGTGCCCGTGCTCGAACTGTCCTTCGACATGCTCAGCCCGACGGCCTCCAACCAGGGACGCATCGTCATGACCGGCGACATGCTCAACCTGGAGTGGGGCACGGTGGTGCTGTACCCGGCCGGGCACGACGTCGCCGACATCCGCATCACGCCGTCACTGACGCTGCCCACCGGCTGGCAGGCCGGCACCGCGCTCGAGTTGCAGGCGCGCGCGGGCGACGTATTGCGCTATGGCACGGTCGACTTTGAGACGCTGCAGGATTCACCGGTTTACGCGGGGCGCCATTTCCGCCGGATCGACCTCGACCCGGGGGCCGAACGTCCGGTGATGCTCGACATCGTCGCCGACGCGCCGAAGTACCTCGAAGCCACCGACGCGCAGATCGAACCGCACCGGGCGCTGGTCGAGCAGGCCTACAAGCTGTTCGACTCGCAGCATTTCGACCACTACGACTTCCTGTTCTCGCTGTCGGACCGGATGGGCGGCAACGGGCTGGAGCACCATCGCTCCAGCGAGAATGGCGTGCGGCCGGGATATTTCACCGACTGGGACGCCAGCGTCGCCTCGCGGGACCTGCTGCCGCACGAGTTCGTGCATTCCTGGAACGGCAAGTTCCGCCGCCCCGCCGGGCTGGCGACGCCGGACTTCCACCAGCCGATGGTCGACAGCCTGCTGTGGGTCTACGAGGGCCAGACCCAGTACTGGGGGATGGTGCTGGCGGCGCGGTCGGGGCTGTGGAAGAAGCAGGATGCACTGGACGCGCTGGCCCTGGTCGCCGCGACCTACGCCGACGACCGCCCCGGCCTGGACTGGCGCACCCTGCAGGACACCACCCACGACCCGATCATCGCGATGCGTAGGCCGCAGCCGTATCGCAGCTATCAGCTCAGCGAGGACTACTACAACGCCGGTGCGCTGGTGTGGCTGGCGGTCGACGCCAAGCTGCGCGAGCTCAGCAACGGGCGCCGCTCGCTCGACGACTTCGCCAGCGCGTTCTTCGGCGTCGACGACGGCAGCTGGGACGTGCTGCCGTACCGGTTCGAGGACGTCGTCGCCGCGCTCGACGGGGTCGCCGCGCACGACTGGGCGACGTTCCTGCGCAGCCGGCTCGACGCCAACGCGCCGCCGCTGGACGGGCTGGCCGCGGCCGGCTGGAAACTGGTCTACCGCGACAAGCCCAGCGCGTACCACAAGGCCTTGCTGGGGGCGCGCAAGACGGCCGACCACACCGCGTCTCTGGGCATGACGGTGGCGTCGGGCAACGTCGGCGCGGTGCGCTGGGACGGGCCGGCGTTCAATGCCGGCATCGCGCCGGGCAGCTCCCTGCTGGCGGTGAACGGCCACGCATTCGAGGCCGACCTGCTCGAGGACGCGATCCGCGCCGCGCAGGCGGACGGCACCCCGATCGAACTGGTGGTGAAGCACGGCGAGGTGGTCCGCACCATCGCGATCGACTACCGCGGCGGGCTGCGCTACCCGCACCTGGAGCGGATCGACGGCAGCCGCGACCGGCTGGCGCGGATCCTGGCGCCGCTATGAGCCGGTGTCGTCGACGCCGGTGGGCGCCCGGTTGGTGATCGGCGCGGGCCGCCCGAACAGGTAGCCCTGACCGAACTCGCAACCGAGCTCCACCAGTGCGCGGTGCTGCTCGGCCGTCTCGATGCCTTCGGCCACGACGTCCAGTCCGAGCGCCCGCGCCAGCGCCAGCACCGCGGCGATCACCGCGGCGCTGTTGCCCTGCTCGCCAAGCGCGGCCAGGAAGGTGCGGTCGATCTTGATCACGCGCAGCGGGAAGGCGTGCAGGTAGCTCAGCGACGAGTAACCGGTGCCGAAATCGTCGAGGGCGACGCCAATGCCGCTGCCCTGCAACCGTTCCAGGATCGCCCGCACATGCTCGGGGTCTTCCAGCAGCGAGCCTTCGGTGACCTCGATCTGCAACCGCTCCGGCGGCAGGCCGGTGCGCTCGAGCAGTTCGAGCAGGCGCACGTCGAAGTCCTCCCGGTGGAGGTGGCGCGGGGCGACGTTGATCGACAGGTAGGTGTCGGCCGGCAGCCGGGTCGCGTGGACGAAGCTGCGCTTGAAGATGCGCCAGTCGATCGCCTCGATCAGGCCGCTGTCCTCGGCCAGCTGCAGGAACGTGCCGGGCCCGAGCACGCCACGCTGGGGATGGTTCCAGCGCAGCAACGCCTCGTGGCCGACCACCGCGCCGTCGGCCAGGCGCACGATCGGCTGGAAGTACGGTTCGAGCTGGTCGAGCCGCATCGCGTCACGCAGCTCGACCTCCATCGCCAGCACGTCGATGGCCGAGCGACGCAGCGAATCGTCGAACAGCTGCCAGCGCTTCCGTCCCAGCGCCTTGGCCTGGTAGAGCGCGACATCGGCATCGCGGACCAGCTCGTCGGCCTCGCGGTAGCGGCTGTCGCCGATCGCGATGCCGATACTGGCGGACGGCTCGAGCCGGCGCCCGCCGACGTGCAGCGGCTCGGTCAACAGATCCAGCACGCGCTGGGCGACCGCGGTGGCGGTAACCGGCGCGCCAAGCGCGTCCAGCTGCACGTCCTCCAGCAGGATCGCGAACTCGTCGCCCGACAGCCGCGCGACCAGGTCCGGCTGGCGCACGCTGGCCTGCAGCCGGCGCGCGACCTCGCGCAGGAAGTCGTCGCCGGCGAGGTGGCCGAGGCTGTCGTTGATCACCTTGAAGCGGTCGACGTCCAGGTACAGCAATGCGCAACGGCGTGACGGATCGGTGCGCAGGCGCTCCAGCGCCGCCTCGATCCGGTCGTGGATCTGGCCACGGTTGGGCAGGCCGGTCAGCGCGTCGTGCATGACTTCGTGGCGGAGCTGGTCCTGTGCGTGTTCGCGCTCGCGGATCTGCCGGCGCAGCTCCAGGGTGCGCTCGGCCACGCGTTCCTCCAGCTGCAGGTAGGCCTGTTGCTGGAACTGGGCACTGCGCCGGCGGTGCAGGCTGTTGGCGATCTGCGAGGCGACGAAGCCGAGCAGCTCCTGGTCGGCGTGGCCGTACATCACGTCCGGGTCGTAGCTCTGCACCGCGATCAACCCGAGCGCCCGCTCGTCCAGCAGCAACGGCACGCCGAGCCAGCAATGGGACGCCGGGAACTGGTACTGCGACGGCACGATCTCGCCGCTGCGGACCAGTTCGCCCTCGGACTCGACGTCAACCAGCAGCGGCCGGCGGTGGCGCAGCACGTACTCGCTGAGGCCGCGCGCCAGCGGTCGTCCTTCGCGCTTTGTCTTGAGCCGGATGTCGACGTAGTAGGGGAACTCCAGCGAGCGGCCGTCCTCGGAGACCAGCGCGATGAAGAAGTTCTCCGCGTTGAGCAGCTGCCCGACGATGCCGTGGATGCGCGCGTAGAACTCCTCCTCGCCGATGTCGTCGGTGGCCAGCTGGGCGACCTGGAACAGCGCCGCCTGCAGGCGCTCGGCCCGCTGGCGCTCGGCGACCTCCTGCTGCAGGCCGCGGTTGGCTTCGGCCAGCTCCTGCGTGCGCAGGGCGACATTGCGTTCGAGCAGTTCGGTGCTGCGTTTGCGCTCAAGGGTGGTGAGGATGTGGCTGGCGACGAAGCCAAGCAGTGTCTCGTCCGAATCACTGAAGCCGATGCCCGGCTGGTAGCTCTGCACCACCACCGCACCCACCGCCTCGCCGTTGCGCAGCATCGGCACGCCGAGCCAGTCCGGGCTGTCGCTGCCCACGATCCGCAGGGGGCCGTCGACCTGCTCGCGCAGGTGCTCTTGGTCGCCGCGCAGCGTGCGGCCGGTGTGCAGCACGTACCAGGTGGCCGAGTGGCGCAGGGCGTCCATCGGCAGCTCGTCGAACGGCGGCGGGTCCTGGCTGTCGACGAAGTACAGCAGCCGCAACGACTCGCTTACCGGGTCGCGCAGCACGATGAAGAAGTTCTCGGCGTACATCAGCGTGCCGACGATCGCGTGGATGCCGCGCAGCACCTCGGACATGTCGCGGTCCGAGCCGGCCAGCTCGGAGATGTCGAACAGCGCGCGCTGGACCTGCTCGGAACGTTCCAGCCGGGCGACCTCGCGCTCCAGGCCGGCCATGTGCAGGCCCTTGCCCAGCCAGCGGTCGATGACCGCGAGCGGCGGCTGCAGTTCGGCCAGCACCCGGTCGAAATCGAAGTCCGGCCCGGCCTCGATCACC
>NZ_JBJXHK010000028.1:0-8346 GCF_046638635.1 Lysobacter zhanggongensis | reverse complement strand
GCCGACAGCAGCCCGACACGCCAGTCGGCAGGCGACGGGGCGGCGCTCATGCCGGGCGCGGCCACCGGTGGCGGGCGGGCGGGCGGCGGCGGTAGCAGGGGCCGGGGAGCTGGGGCATCAACAGGGATAGTCGCCGAAAAGGTCGACACTGCGTGTTATCGGCCCGGCGCGCGGGTTCTTCAACGCGCTCGTCAGGCCACCTGCACCACCCGCAGCGGGTTTGCCCACTCGGCCAGCAGCTCCGCCTCGCGCGCCTTGGCCTTCTCCAGGTGCTCGTGCTTGACGTGGCCGTAGCCGCGGATGTGCTCGGGGATGCTGGCGATCTCGGCCGCCAGCCCGACGTTGCCGCGGTCGAGCGTGGCGAGCAGGCCGTCGACGGTGCGCAGGTAGTCCTCGACCAGGCGGCGCTCGGTCCGGCGCTCGGCGGTATAGCCGAATACGTCGAACACGCTGCCGCGCAGCCGGCGCAGACCTGCCAGCGCGCGGAACGCGGTGAACACCCACGGGCCGAACTCGCGCTTGACCCCGCGCCCCTGCGCGTCCTTCCTGGCCAGCAGCGGCGGGGCGAGGTGGAACTTGAGCTTGAAGTCGCCCTCGAACTGCTGCTGCACGCGGCGCATGAAGTCGCCACTGGTGTACAGCCGCGCGACCTCGTACTCGTCCTTGTAGGCCATCAGCTTGAACGCGTAGCGCGCGACCGCTTCGGCCAGGTCGGTGCTGCCCGGTGCACGCTCGTGCTCGGCCTTGCGCACGCGGGCGACGAAGTCGGCATAGCGACGGGCGTAGCCGGCGTCCTGGTAATCGGTCAGGAACGCCACGCGGCGCGCGATCACCTCGTCGAGCGAACGCGACAGGCGGGCGTCGTCGAGCGGCAGGAAGGCGACAATGTCGGCGCCGGCGGCGTGCTCGGGCACGTGGCGCAGTTCGTCCTGCGAGGCGGTCGCGCGAGGCGCCGACGGGCTGCCGAACTCATGGCCTTCCCACTGGCCGGCACCGAGCATCGGCAGCGCGTGCGGGGTCGCCTCGGCCGCGGTCGGCACGTTACGCACCAGTCCGGCCGCCTCGGCGACGGCACGCGGGTCGACCACGGCCAGGCGGCCCCAGGCGAACGCGGCCTTGTTCTTGTCGATCGCCGCGCCGTTGAGCTCGACCGCGCGCATGATCGACTCCAGCGACAGCGGCACCAGCCCCTGCTGCCAGGCGTGGCCGAGGATGAACAGGTTCGACATGATCGCGTCGCCGAGCAGCGCGGTCGCCAGCAGGGTGGCGTCCACCACGTGGAGCTTGTCGACGGCCTGTTCCCCGCCGCCGAGCGCCTTGCGCACCGCGTCGATGATGTCGGTCGCCGGGAACTGCATGTCCGGGCGCGTCGTGAACGACCCCGGCATCGCCTCGTAGCTGTTGAGCACGACGGTCGAGCGACCGCCGCGGATCTTCGACAGCGCCCAGTAGTCGTTGACCACCACCATGTCGCAGCCCAGCACCAGGTCCGCCTCGCCCGCGGCAATGCGCACCGCGTGGATGTCGCCCGGGGTGTTGGCGATGCGGATGTGGGTGGTGACAGCGCCACCCTTCTGGGCCAGGCCGGTCTGGTCGAGCACGGTCGCGCCCTTGCCTTCCAGGTGCCCGGCCATGCCGAGCAACGCGCCGATGGTCACCACGCCGGTGCCGCCGACGCCGGTGATGAGGATGTTCCAGGGCCTGTCGAGCGCCGGCAGGACCGGCATCGGCAGGTCGGCGAGCCGGTCACTGGCACTGCTGCCGCTGTTGGCCGGCATGCCCTTCCTGAGTGCGCCGCCCTCGACCGTCACGAAGCTCGGGCAGAAACCCTCGACGCAGCTGTAGTCCTTGTTGCAGTTGGACTGGTCGATCTCGCGCTTGCGCCCGAACTCGGTCTCCTTCGGCAGCACCGACACGC
This sequence comes from Lysobacter zhanggongensis, assembly GCF_046638635.1. NCBI lineage: Bacteria > Pseudomonadati > Pseudomonadota > Gammaproteobacteria > Lysobacterales > Lysobacteraceae > Lysobacter > Lysobacter zhanggongensis. Next base: position 6,428 of record NZ_JBJXHK010000028.1, on the reverse strand, counting down.
AGAACGATTTCCTGCCGCAGTCGCCGCAGCCTTCGCATACCAGCGAGTTCACCACCACGCGCTTCTGCGGGTCGACCATCTTGCCGCGCTTGCGGCGGCGACGCTTTTCGGTCGCACAGGTCTGGTCGTAGATCAGTACCGAGGTGCCCTTGACCTCGCGCAGATGCTTCTGCACGTCGTCGAGGTGCTTGCGGTCCTCGAACTCGACGCCGTCCGGGAAGAGCGAGCGATCGCTCCACTTGGCGATGTCGTCGGACACCACCACGATCGCCTGCACGCCTTCGCTGCGCACCTGCTGGGCGATCTGCGGGACGCTGAGCTGGCCGTCGACCGGCTGGCCACCGGTCATCGCCACCGCGTCGTTGTAGAGGATCTTGTAGGTGATGTTGACCCCGGCGGCGACCGCCTGCCGGATCGCCAGCGAACCGGAGTGGAAGTAGGTGCCGTCGCCGAGGTTCTGGAACACGTGCGCGGTGTCGGTGAAAGCCGCCTGCCCGGCCCAGGTCACGCCTTCGCCGCCCATGTGGGTGTAGGTGTCGGTGCTGCGGTCCATCCACGTGACCATGTAATGGCAACCGATGCCACCCAGGGCGCGGGAGCCTTCGGGCACCACGGTCGAGGTGTTGTGCGGGCAGCCCGAGCAATAGTGCGGAACGCGCGGGAAGTTCGCGCGCGGCAGCGCCAGCTCGGCTTCCTTCTGCGCCATCCACTGCAGCACTTGGTCCATGCGCTCGCTGGCGCCGGCATCGAGTGCGATGTTCTTCTGGATGCGCCGACCGATCACGCCGGCGATCGTCGCCGGGGTCAGCTCGCCGGTGCTCGGCAGGATCCACGCGCCGGACTCGTCGTACTTGCCGATGATGCTGGGGCGAGCGCCACCGAAGTCGGCATCGGTCCAGTTGTACATCGACTCCTTCATCTGGTTCTCGATGAAGGCGTGCTTCTCCTCCACCACCAGGATGTCGGACAGGCCGCGCACGAAGTTGCGCAGGCCGACCGGCTCCAGCGGCCAGGTCATGCCGACCTTGTAGACGCGGATGCCGAGGTCGGAGCAGGCGCGCTCGTCGAGGCCGAGGTACTCCAGCGCGGTAAGCACGTCGAGGTAGGACTTGCCGGTGGTGATGATGCCCAGCTTCGGCGCCGGCGAATCGATCACGATGCGGTCGATCCGGTTGGCCCGCGCGAACGCCTGCGCGGCCTTGACCGCGTAACGGTGCAGGCGCATCTCCTGGTCCATCGGCGGGTCCGGCCAGCGGATGTTGAGGCCGCCGGGCGGCATTTCGAAGTCGTCCGGCGTGACGATCTGCAAGGCCAGCGGGTTGACGTCGACCGAGGCCGACGACTCGACCGTTTCGGCGATCGTCTTGAAACCGATCCAGCGGCCGGTGTAGCGCGACATCGCCCAGCCGATCGCGCCCATGTCGAGGATGTCCTGCACCCCGGCCGGGTTGAGGATCGGCATCATCGCGCTGGTGAACTCGCCTTCCGAGCCGTGCGGCAGGGTCGAGGAACGGCACGCATGGTCGTCGGCCGCCAGCGCGAGCACGCCGCCCAGGGGCGCAGTGCCGGCGGCATTGGCGTGCTTGAACACGTCGCCGCTGCGATCCACGCCCGGGCCCTTGCCGTACCACATGCCGAACACGCCCTGGTGCTTCGCGCCCGGGAACAGCTGGGTCTGCTGGGTGCCCCAGACCATCGTCGCGCCCAGGTCCTCGTTCAGGCCGGGCGCGAACTTCACGCCGGCCGCCTCGAGATGCTTCTTCGCCCGCCACAGCTCGAGGTCGAAGCCGCCCAGCGGGCTGCCGCGGTAGCCGGAGATGAAGCCGGCGGTGTCGAGCCCGGCGGCCTGGTCGCGCAGCCGCTGCATCAGCGGCAGCCGCACCAGCGCCTGCACGCCCGACAGGTAGATCCGGCCGGACTCGCGGCTGTACTTGTGGTCGAGGCTGTAGTCGGGGTCGACCACGGACGAGGTCAGGGAGGTGTTCGCCGAGGACGGCGAACTGAGTTCGGCGGTGCTGGTCATGCGTGGCTCCGGCGCGGCCGGGGCCGCGGGGTGGCTGCGAAAAGGTGAATGGGCGGTTGGCGCGCAAACCGCCGGGCAAAGCCCCGGGAGTGTAGCAGCGGGCCTGCAGCGCCTGCCGGCCGGAGGTACCATGGGCGGGCAATACAGGGGGATTACCGATGCACCACTTCCACAAACTGCTCTTCGCCGTGCTCGCCTTCTGCGCCACGGCGGGTTTCGCCTTCGCCCAGACCGCACCGCTGGTGCCGACCGTCGAGTTCTATTTCGACGAGGACGCGCGCACCACCCGCACCATCGAGTCGCAGGCCGGCAGCGGCGAGGCGCTCGTGCAGGCACTGCTGAAATCGATCCAGCGCAATCCGCGCTCCAAGGCCGACATCGCCCAGCTCGCGCACGTCGCGATGGCCGGTGGCCGCCCCGAGCTCGGCCACGAGCTCTACGGCCGCGTGCTGGGTCAGATGGACTCCAACGACGGCCTGTACCGCGCCGTGCTGTGGAACTACGGTTGGGACCTGTTCCGCACCGGCGACGCCGCTGGCGCGCTCGCCCAATGGGACACCCTGCGCAAGTCGCGCAACATCAATGCCACCTGGATGCCGGCCACGTTCGCACTGGCGTTGTGGGAGCTCGACCGCCGCGACGAGGCGGTGCAGTGGTATGCGGCGGCCGTGCGCAGCGAGCCCGCGCGCTGGACCGGCGCCGACCAGTACGAGGCGCTGCTGCCGGACTGGCGCGAGCAGGAGCGCGCGACCCTGGCGGAGATCCAGCAGGCCTGGCAGGCCGATCCTCCCGCCTGGCGCTGAGCCACGCACCGCACGAAGACCCGGCCCCGGCCGGGTTTTTCGTATCCGCTCCGCGCGCTGCGGGCGCGCTCGCCGGGTCCGGCGGATTGGGTCTAAAGTGCGGTGGCCGGTCCGGCGCGACAGCACGGGGCGGCACCACGGGGGACGGCGGCAGGATCGAGGGGATGGGATGTCCATATCGGCACTGAGCGTGATGGTGGTCGAGGACCACGGCTTCCAACGCCGGATGGCGTTGCGGCTGCTGGAAAACCTCGGCATTGCCGGCGTGAGCGACGCCGCCGACGGCCGTTCGGCGCTGCAGTTGCTGTCGTCGCGCGACGAGCCCCCGGACGTGGTGATGGTCGACCTCGACATGCCGGGCATGGACGGCATCGAGTTCATCGGCCACGTCGCGCAGCGGCGGCTGGCGCGGGCGGTGCTGGTGGTCAGTGCGCTGGACCCGGCCCTGCTCAATACCGTGCAGACGATGGCGCGCGCGTATGGGCTGCGCGTGCTGGGCAGCGTGGAGAAGCCGCTGACCGCCGAGAAGCTCGCGGCCGCGCTGACCACCTACGGGGATCTGCTGGGCGACGACGAGGTCGACGAGCCGGTCGAGATCAGCGCCACCGCGATCCGCGAGGCGCTGGCACGCGGCGAGATCCGACCGTGGTTCCAACCGCAGGTCGAGTTCGGCAACGGAAAGGCGGTCGCGGTGGAAGCGCTCGCGCGCTGGGTCCGGCGCGACGGCCAGGTGGTGCGGCCGCAGAGCTTCATCGGCCTGCTTGAACGCGAAGGCCTGGCCGACCCGTTGGCCGACCTGATGCTGGAGCAGGCCTGCCAGTGGAAACGCAGGTGGGACCTGGAAGGCCTGCGGCTCAACGTGTCGGTCAACATTTCGCCAACCAGCCTGGCCGACCCCACCGCGGCCGACCGCTACCAGCGCATCGTCCAGGCGCAAAACGTCGACCCGGCCGAGGTGGTGCTGGAACTGACCGAAAGCTCGGTGATGGCCGACGCCGCACGCGCGCTGAGCGTGCTCGCACGGCTGCGGCTGAAGGGTTTCGGCCTGTCGATCGACGACTTCGGCACCGGCTATTCCTCGCTCGCGCAGCTGTCGCACATACCGTTCACCGAGCTCAAGATCGACCAGGGCTTCGTCGCCGGCGCGTGGCAGCAACCGCGCAAGCGGGCGGTGGTCGAGGCCAGCCTGGACCTGGCGCGCAAGCTCGGGCTGGAAGTGGTTGCCGAGGGCGTGGCCACCGTGGAGGACTGGCAGATGCTGGCCGACCTGGGCTGCAGCATGGCGCAGGGTTACCTGATCGCGCCGCCGGTGGCGCCGGAAGATCTGCCGCGGGTGCTCGCACAGTGGCGGCGACCGGAGCCCTGAGCCGATGTCCGACGCGCCCGCGACCCGATCGACAGGACGCTGGCGGGCGCGGTTGGGTGGGCTGAGCATCCGCCACCAGTTGTTGGCGCTGTTCGGGCTGTTCCTGCTGGCCGGCGCGACCGTACTGGTCATCGACGAGGTCGCCCAGTACCACGCGCGGCAGTCGCTGCTCGCGCTCAGGGACGACTCGCTGTTGCGGATGCGGCGCCTGAAGGCGGTCTCGGATGCCTACGGGCTGGACGTGGTCGACACCACCTTCCGCGTGCGCAACAACCTGATCACGTGGCAGGACGGCGTGGCGGTGGTCGACGATGCGAGCGCCCGCATCGCGCGTGACTGGAGTGCATTGAAGGCGATGCCGCGGAGCACCGCGCAGCAGCGACTGTTCGCGGAGGTCGAAGCCCATCGATCGGTCGCCGACGCCGCGATGGCGCAACTGCGCGCGATCCTGCTTGCGCGCGACATCGACGCGCTGGGCCGCTTTGCCGACACCGCGCTGTATCCGGCGATCGACCCGGTCACCCAGCGCATCCAGGCGCTGTCGGACCTGGCGATGGTGCACGCCGACAGCCTCGTGCGGGCCGACCTGGCACGCAACCGCCAGGTCAGCCTGCTGCGCGTCGGGGTGTCGTTGCTGGCACTGCTGGTGGCGGCGCTGGTCGGCCGGGTGGTGCTGCGCAACGCCTACCACGGTGTCGAGGCGTTGACCTTCCTTGCCCGGCGGATGCGCGAGCACGACTACACCGCGATGCCGCGGCACGTGCCGCGCGGCGAGCTCGCCACGGTGATGGAAGCGTTCACCGACATGCGGCGGGACGTGCTCGCCTTCGAGACCGAGCTGATCGACCAGCTCGCCCGCAACGAGTCCACACTCGACGCCAACCGGCGGTTGCAGGACGAGCTGCGCGAGAGCGAGGCGCGCGCGCAGGCGGCCAACCACGCCAAGTCGGCGTTCCTGGCGGCGATGAGCCACGAGATCCGCACCCCGATGATCGGCGTGACCGGCATGATCGAAGTCCTCGCCCACACCCGGCTGGCGCCCGACCAGCGCCACGCGCTCAGCATCATCCAGCAGTCGTCGCAGTCGCTGCTGCAGATCATCGGCGACATCCTCGACTTCTCGAAGATCGAGGCCGACCGGCTGGAGCTGGCACCCGAACCGCTGCGCCTGGATGCCCTGGTCAGCGCCACCGTCGCCAACTACAGCGGCGCCGCGTCCAGCAAGGGACTCGGGCTGGAGTGCACGATCGACCCGCGGATCGCGCCGGCCTACCGGGCCGACCCGCTCCGGCTGCGGCAGGTGCTGTCCAACTTCCTGTCCAACGCGATCAAGTTCACCGAGCAGGGCGGGGTGCGGGTGGCGGTGGAGTGGCTCGGCGAGGCGGCGGACGACAACGCCGACGACGTGCTGCGCGACCGGCTCGCGCTGCGGGTCACCGACACCGGCATCGGCATTGCCCCCGAGGCGCAGGCGCGGCTGTTCCAGCCCTTCAGCCAGGCCGAGGGCGACACCACCCGACGGTTCGGCGGGACCGGCCTGGGACTGGTGATCAGCGCGCGGCTAGCGCGGCTGATGGGTGGCGAGGTGCGCATGGACAGCACGCCCGGCCGTGGGACGACCATGCACCTCTCGCTGGTCCTGCCGCGCGCGCGGGTGGAGGACGTCGCCGCCGAGCCGGCCGCCGACGCCGCGCCCGTGGTGTTCAGCGCGCGTCCTGTGCCGGACACCGCACGCGCCGAGCGCGAGCGCAGCCTGGTGCTGCTGGCCGACGACCATCCGACCAACCGGCTGGTGATCGCACGCCAGCTGGCGCTGGCCGGCTACGCCAGCGAATCGGCCGAGGATGGCGTCGAGGCACTGGAGCGCTGGCGCAGCGGCCGTTACGCACTGCTGCTGTCGGACGTGCACATGCCGCGGCTGGACGGCTACCGACTCGCCCGCGCGATCCGCGAGGAAGAAGCCCGCGACGGTCGGGTCCGCACGCCGATCGTGGCCCTGACCGCGTCGGCACTGAAAGGCGAAGCCGAGCGCTGCCTCGGCGCCGGCATGGACGACTACCTCGCCAAACCGGTCTCGGTGCCGGTGCTGCAGGCGTGCCTGCAACGCTGGCTGCCCCACACCGCCGGCGCGGGCACCGACACCGGCGCGCCGGACGCGGGCATGGGCCCGGCCGTCGACACCACGCCCCAGGACGCGCCGGCGCTCGATGGCCACACGCTCGATGCCCTGACCGGT
>NZ_JBJXHK010000027.1:0-37925 GCF_046638635.1 Lysobacter zhanggongensis | reverse complement strand
CGCGACCGGCGGCGCGCCCGGCAAGGGCGGCCCGGAGCTGCCCGACGGCCACGTCGTGCGCGCGCCGATGGTCGGCACCTTCTACGCCAGCCCGGCGCCGGACAAGCCTGCGTTCGTCAGCGTCGGCCAGGCGGTCAAGGCCGGTGACACCCTCGGCATCATCGAGGCGATGAAGATGTTCAACCCGATCGAGGCGGACGTCTCCGGCACGGTGCTCAAGGTCGTCGCCGAAAACGGCCAGCCGGTCGAGTTCGACCAGCCGCTGTTCGTGATCGGGTGACCCATGCTCGATAAGGTCGTCATCGCCAACCGGGGCGAGATCGCGCTGCGCATCCTGCGCGCCTGCCACGCCCTCGGCATCCGCACGGTCGCGGTGCACTCCACCGTCGACCGCAACCTCAAGCACGTCGCGATGGCCGACGAGTCGGTCTGCATCGGGCCGGCGCCGTCGACCGACAGCTACCTCAACATGGCCCAGCTGATCGCCGCCGCCGAGGTCACCGACGCCCAGGCGATCCACCCGGGCTACGGCTTCCTCAGCGAGAACGCCGACTTCGCCGAGCGCGTCGAGGAGTCGGGCTTCATCTTCATCGGGCCCAAGGCCGAGACCATCCGCCTGATGGGCGACAAGGTCGAGGCGATCCGCGCGATGAAGGAAGCGGGCGTCCCCTGCGTGCCCGGCAGCGGCGGCCCGCTCGGCGACGACGCCGAGACCAACATCGCCATCGCGCGCGAGATCGGCTACCCGGTCATCGTCAAGGCGGCCGGTGGCGGCGGTGGACGCGGCATGCGCGTGGTCCACACCGAGGCCCATCTGGCCAACGCGGTCCAGACCACCAAGACCGAGGCCAAGGCCGCGTTCGGCAACGACATGGTCTACATGGAGAAGTTCCTGGAGAACCCGCGCCACGTGGAGATCCAGGTGCTCGCCGACGGCCAGGGCAACGCAATCCACCTGGGCGAGCGCGACTGTTCGATGCAGCGTCGCCACCAGAAGGTGGTCGAGGAGGCCCCTGCGCCGGGCATCACCGCCGAGCAGCGCGCGGAGATCGGCAAGGTCTGCACCGAGGCCTGCATCCGCATCGGGTATCGCGGCGCCGGCACGTTCGAGTTCCTGTACGAGAACGGCCGCTTCTACTTCATCGAGATGAACACCCGCATCCAGGTCGAACACCCGGTCACCGAGATGGTCACCGGCATCGACCTGGTCCGCGAACAGCTCAATATCGCCGCCGGGCAGAAGCTCTCGATTCGGCAGGAGGACGTGGTGTTGGAAGGCCACGCGATCGAGTGCCGCATCAATGCCGAGGACCCGGAGACGTTCATGCCGAGCCCGGGCCTGATCCAGCACTTCCATGCGCCGGGCGGCCCCGGCGTGCGCGTCGACAGCCACATCTACGAGGGCTACCGCGTGCCGCCGAACTACGACTCGATGATCGGCAAGCTGATCGTCCACGGCCCCGACCGCGAGACCGCGATCTGCCGCATGCGCGTGGCGCTCAGCGAGATGGTGGTCGACGGCATCCGCACCAATATCCCGTTGCAGCAGCGGATTCTGGCCGACGTCGGCTTCCAGCAGGGTGGCCAGAACATCCATTACCTCGAGAAGCGGCTGAAGGAACAGAAGGAGAAGTCGCTGTCCATCGTGTAGCGCGCCCGCCATGCCTTTCCTCGAACTGACGATCCCCTGCCGCGAAGCCGACCAGCCGCGCCACGAGCGCGCACTGGAAAGCGTCGGCGCGCTTGCCGTCACCCTGGCCGACGCCCATGCCGATGCGCCCGACGAACAGGCGATCTTCGAGCCTGGGGTCGGCCAGACGCCGCTATGGGACGAGATGGAACTGACCGCGCTGTTCGAAGGCGGCACTCCGCCGGAGTTGCTCCTGCACGCATTGACGGCGGCCGACGAAGGCGTGGACTGGTCGCGCGCGCGGTTCCGCGAAGTCGCCGACCAGGACTGGGAGCGCGCATGGATGGACCAGTACGAGCCGCTCAAGTTCGGCGAGCGCACCTGGATCGTGCCGTGGAACCACGCGCTGCCCGACGGCGCCGACGCCCCGGGTTCGGCCATCGTGCGGCTCGACCCGGGCCTGGCGTTCGGCTCGGGCACCCACCCGACCACCGCGCTGTGCCTGCAATGGCTCGACCGGCTTGCCGGCGATGGCGCGCTGGACGATGTCACCGTGCTCGATTTCGGCTGCGGCTCCGGCATCCTCGCCCTGGCCGCGCTCAAACTGGGCGCGCGCGCCGCGGTCGGCGTCGACAACGATCCGCAGGCGCTGACCGCCACCGCCGACAACGCCGCCCGCAACGACGTCGGCGACCGCCTCGCCGTGTACCTGCCCGAAGACGAGCCGGTTGCCACCTACCCGGTGGTGGTTGCCAACATCCTGGCCTCGGCGCTGGTGGCGCTGGCGGCACCGCTGGCCGCGCGGGTTGCGCCCGGTGGGCGCATCGCGCTGTCGGGCATCCTCGCCGGGCAGGAAGACGAGGTGCTGGCGGCCTACTCCGACGCGTTCGAGGCGCTGGTGGTCGACCGGCTCGACGACTGGATCCGCATTACCGGCACGCGCCGGGCGACCGCCGCCTGACCGCGCGAAGCTTGATCGACGTCACGCTGCAGCGTGCCTCCGCGGCTGGCCGGGCGCCCGACCGGCTCGGCTAAACTGCGGCGATGTTCGTCCCCTGCCCGCACTGTGGCTTCCTGGTCGCGCTCATCGTCTCGCGTGACGGCGCGGCGCAGCACTGTCCGCGGTGCGAAGGGCTCATGCAACTCGACGAGGACGGACAGCTGCTGGACACCGGCGACGACGCCACCCCTGCAGACGGACCGCCTGAACCCGTCAATACAATCGACGCGACGCCGGCGTCGACGCCCACTCCTGTGGCAGCACCTNGCACTGTCCGCGGTGCGAAGGGCTCATGCAACTCGACGAGGACGGACAGCTGCTGGACACCGGCGACGACGCCACCCCTGCAGACGGACCGCCTGAACCCGTCAATACAATCGACGCGACGCCGGCGTCGACGCCCACTCCTGTGGCAGCACCTACGCCGGCGCCTGCATCCGAACCCGCCGCCGCACCCGCGAAGCCACGTCGACTGGCGCCGGCCTTCGCACGCGCGCGGGCCCCGCGGCCGGCAAGCAGGCGGCGCAGGGCCGAATGGCTCGCGATCGTCGCGTTGGCGCTGGTGCTGGTCGTTCAACTGTTGATGTCCCAGCGCGCGGCACTGGCGACCAGCGCGTCGTGGCGGCCAGTGATCGTCGGCGCCTGCACCGTGCTCCGCTGCGAGGTGCCGGCCTGGCGCGAGCCGACGGCGTTCACGATGCTCGCGCGCAACGTCGAGCAGGCCGGCGCGCCCGGCGTGCTCGCGGTCACCGCCAGCTTCCGCAACGACGCACGCTGGCCGCAGCCGTGGCCATCGCTGCGACTCGGGCTGTCGGACGTGGACGGCATCACGGTCGCCGCGCGCGTGTTCGCGCCGGTCGACTACCGTGGCGCGGACGCCGGCGGTGACGCGTTGATTGCGCCCGGGCAGAGCGCGAACGTGCGCTTCGAGGTGGTGGAGCCGGCGCCGGACATCGTGGCGTTCACCTTCGACTTCCGCTGAACCGGTTGGCTGCGGCGGTGTCGCTGTCGGCGCCCACGCGCTAGACTCGTCGCCCCGTCGTCGCAGGACGCTTGCGGTGCAATGCCGCTCGACGGCCGTCTTGTGTCCTTGGGGGGACGACTCTTGAATGCTGCAGCCGACCGTACCGAATCCAGCCGCTCCGGACCAAAGGTGCCGTTGCGCGACCACGTCGCGACTTCGATCCGGCGTTACCTGGGCGACCTCGATGGCTGCGACAACGGCGACCTGTACGAGATCGCCCTGCGCGAACTGGAGATCCCGCTGTTCGCCGAGGTGCTGTCCCACTGCGAGGGCAACCAGAGCCGCGCCGCCGGGATGCTCGGCATCCACCGCGCGACGCTGCGCAAGAAGCTGCGCGAGTACGGCCTGGCCTGACCGGCGCGGGGCCGCATCGACGCGGCCGCTATAATCGCGGGCTTCTCCGAAGCCTGGACCACCCCATGACTGCCGCCTCCCTGCCGCCGGTGAAGATCCGCCGCGCGCTGCTGTCCGTCTCCGACAAGACCGGCCTGGTCGAACTGGCCCGGGCGCTGGCCGGGTACGGCGTCGAGCTGCTGTCGACCGGCGGTACCGCGCGCGCACTGCGCGACGCAGGGCTGGACGTGCGCGATGTGAGCGACGTCACCGGTTTCCCGGAAATGATGGACGGCCGGGTCAAGACGCTGCACCCGCTGGTGCACGGCGGCCTGCTCGGGCGCGCGGGCGTCGACGAGGCGGTGATGGAGGCGCACGGCATCGGCGCGATCGACCTGCTGGTACTCAACCTGTACCCGTTCGCTCGGGTCGCGGCCGATCCGTCGAGCAGCTTCGAGGATGTCATCGAGAACATCGATATCGGCGGCCCGGCCATGCTGCGTTCGGCCGCGAAGAATTTCGCCCGCGTCGCCGTCGCCACTGCACCTGCGCAGTACGACGGCCTGGTCGCCGAGCTGGGCACCAACGACGGCGCGCTGTCGGGCCGCACCCGCTTCGCGCTCGCGGTCGCTGCGTTCAATGACGTCGCCCATTACGACGCGTGCATCAGCAACCACCTGTCCGCCCTGCAGGATGACGGCACCCAGGCGCTGTTCCCGGCGCAGAGCAACAGCAGTTTCGTGAAGGTCATGGACCTGCGCTACGGCGAGAACCCGCACCAGCAGGGCGCGTTCTACCGCGACCTGTGGCCGGTGCCTGGCACGCTGGCGACGTTTACCCAGCTGCAGGGGAAGGAGTTGAGCTTCAACAACCTCGCCGACTCCGACGCGGCGTGGGAATGCGTACGCCAGTTCGATGCGCCCGCCTGCGTGATCGTCAAGCATGCCAACCCGTGCGGCGTCGCAGTCGGCGCCGGCAATGGCGAGGCCTACGAGGCGGCCTACGCGACCGACCCGACCTCCGCGTTCGGCGGGATCATTGCGTTCAACCGCCCCCTGGATGCGGCAACCGCCAAGGTCATCCTCGACCGCCAGTTCGTCGAGGTGCTGATCGCGCCCGACTACGAGCCGGCCGCACTCGAGTACGCCAGGAAGAAAGCCAACGTGCGGGTGCTGAAGATCCCGCACGGCGAGGGCCGCAACAACTTCGACATCAAGCGGGTCGGCTCGGGCCTCCTGATGCAGACCAGCGACAACCGCGAGGTGGGGCGCGACGAGCTGAAGGTGGTGTCGAAGCTGGCCCCGACAGAGGCGCAGCTGTCGGACCTGCTGTTCGCCTGGCAGGTCGGCAAGTTCGTCAAGTCCAATGCGATCGTCTACGCGAAGGACCTGCGCACCATCGGCGTTGGCGCTGGCCAGATGAGCCGGGTGGTGTCTGCGAAGATCGCCGGGCTCAAGGCCGGGGAGGCCGGGCTGGTGGTGCCGGGCTCGGTGATGGCCAGCGACGCGTTCTTTCCGTTCCGCGACGGCATCGACGCCGCCGCCGCCGCCGGCATCAAGGCCGTCATCCAGCCCGGCGGCTCTATGCGCGACAACGAAGTGATTGCCGCCGCCGACGAGCACGGCATCGCGATGGTGTTCACCGGCGTGCGGCACTTCCGGCACTGACCGGTTGGGCGCGAGGCCATGTGGTCCGGTGGCGCGCTGTCGCCGGATCGCGGCTGAAGCCGCTCCTACGGAAAGCCAGCGCCCAATTGAGTTGGGATGTAGGAGCGACGTAAGTCGCGACCCGCCGAACGGACGGGGCCATGTACAGGTCGCGACTCACGTCGCTCCTACCGAAGCCGGCCGCGTTCGCCGGCCCCTATGGGAGCGGCTTCAGCCGCGATCGGCTACCACCCGCCCGCGCCTTGTCCCTCCCGCGCCTAATCCCGTTCGCGCCAGATCTCGTGGTCCACGCCATCCCCCAGCTCGGGGTAGTCGGCAATATGGAACACCGGCCAGCGCCCGGCATCGAGCTGCCGGTCGTAATCGCGCGTCAGCTTAACCACCACTCCCGACAGGCCCAGCAGGGCAGCGAGGTTGAGCGTGGCCATCATCGCCATCGCGGCGTCTGCCGCGCTCCACACCAGTGGCACCTGGGCGTGGACGCCCCAGACGATCACCGCCAGCGCCGCGGCGCGCAGCAGGAACAGGCCAACGTCGCCACCGCCCAAGTACAGCAGGCCGTTCTCGGCGTAGGCGTAGTTGCCCAGGATGGTGGTGAAGGCGAAGAAGAACAGTGCTATCGCGGCGAACCAGCTGCCCCACGGACCGAAGAACACCACCAGCGCGTTCTGGGTGATCACCACGCCGTCGCCGCCGTCGCCGAGCACGCCCGACAGCAGGATCATCAGCCCGGTCGCGGTGCAGATCAGCAGGGTGTCGATAAAGACACCGAGCGACTGCACCAGGCCCTGGCTGGCGGGATGGTGCGGCACCGGCGTGGCCGCCGCGGCGATGTTGGGCGCACTGCCCATGCCGGCCTCGTTGGAATACAGCCCACGCTTGACGCCGTTGAGCATCGCCGCCGCCAGGCCTCCCATCAGGCCACCCGCCGCCGGCTCCAGCCCGAACGCGCTTCGGATCACCAGCGCCAGCACCGCGGGCACCTCGGCGATGTGGGTGACCACCACCCAGGCCGCCAGCCCGAGGTAGGCGAGCGCCATGAACGGCACCACCCACTCGGCCACGCGCGCGACCGAGCGCACCCCACCGAAGATAATCAGCGCGGTCAGCAGCACCAGCGCCGTCGCAATCTGCGCCTCGCTGAAACCGAACGCGAGGTTGAGCGACTGCGCCATTGCGTTGGCGTGCACGCTGCTGAAGATCAGCCCGTAGGAAAACACCAGGCAGACCGAGAACGCCACGCCCAGCCACGGCATCTTCAGCCCGCGCGACATGTAGTAGCCCGGCCCTCCGCGGTACTGGCCGTCCTCGTCGCGGACCTTGTACAGCTGTGCCAGCGCACTCTCCGCATACGCGGTGGCCATGCCGACCGCGGCCACCACCCACATCCAGAACAGCGCGCCCGGCCCGCCCAGGCTCAGCGCGATCGCCACGCCGGCCAGGTTGCCGGTACCGACACGCGACGCCAGGCTGGTGCATAGCGCCTGGAACGGCGAAATGCCCGCGGCGTCGCCATCGGTGCCGCGGCCGATGACCCGCAGCATGTGCGGGAACCGGCGCACCTGCAGCACTTTCAAGCGCACGGTGAAGAACAGCCCCACCGCAATGAGTCCGTACACCAGCACGTAGTCCCACAGCACGCTGTTGACCAGCGCGACGGCCGGGGCCAGGACGGATTCGATGGCTTGCAGCGGTGTTTGCATCGGCGGCGGGCTGGTGGGATGCGGCGATGCTAGCAGCCGGTCGCCCGGCCATCGGCGAGTCCGTAGAATCGTCCCGGCACGCGCCTTCCCGGGTTCCGGTAAACCGCACGCCCGCACGCGGGCGCAGCCCCCGGCGCCTGCCCCGGCTGACCATCAAAATCAGGATCACCCCCAATGAAAGTCCTTGTCATCGGCTCCGGCGGCCGCGAACACGCCCTCGCCTGGAAGCTCGCGCAGTCGCCCCGCACCAGCGAAGTGCTGGTCGCCCCCGGCAACGCTGGCACCGCCAACGAGCTCGGCTGCCGCAATGTCGCGGTCGAGGCGACCGATATCGACGGCCTGTTGGCGCTGGTACGGCACGAAGGGATCGCGGTGACCGTGGTCGGCCCGGAGGCGCCGTTGGTGGCGGGCGTGGTCGACCGCTTCCGCGCCGCCGGCCACCGGGTCTTCGGACCGACCGCGGCGGCGGCCCAGCTGGAAGGCAGCAAGGCGTTCGCCAAGGATTTCCTGGCCCGCCACGGCATCCCCACCGCGCACTACGCGGTGCACACCGAGCTGGAGCCGGCGCTCGCCCACGTGCGCACCACGCTCGAAGGCGCCGCCGACCAGCGCATCGTCATCAAGGCCGACGGCCTGGCCGCGGGCAAGGGCGTGATCGTCGCCACCAGCCTGGCCGAGGCCGAAGCGGCGGTCACCGACATGCTGGCGGGCAATGCGTTCGGGGCGGCCGGCGCGCGCGTGGTCATCGAGGAGTTCCTCGACGGCGAGGAGGCGAGCTTCATCTCGGTCGTCGACGGCAAGGTCGCGCTACCGATGGCGACCAGCCAGGACCACAAGCGTGCCTTCGACGGCGACACCGGCCCCAACACCGGCGGCATGGGTGCCTACTCGCCCGCACCGGTGGTGACCCCAGAGGTGCATGCGCGGATCATGCGCGAGGTGGTCGAGCCGACCGTGCGCGGCATGGCCGCCGATGGCGTGCCCTTCACCGGCTTCCTCTACGCCGGCCTGATGATCGACCGCGACGGCGCACCGAAGGTCATCGAGTTCAACGTCCGCTTCGGTGACCCCGAGACGCAGCCGGTGATGATGCGGTTGCAGTCGGACCTCCTCGACCTGGTCGAGGCAGCGATCGCCGGTCGGCTGGCGTCGGTGCAGGCGCGCTGGGACCCGCGGCCGGCGGTCGGCGTGGTGATGGCAGCGGAGAACTACCCCGGGACGCCGCGCACCGGCGATCCGATCGGCAGCTGGGACGTCCCCGAGGTCGGCGACAGCAAGGTCTTCCATGCGGGCACTGGGACGGTTGATGGCCAGGTCGTCACCACCGGCGGTCGCGTGCTGTGCGTGTGCGCGCTCGGCGCGACGGTCGGCGAGGCGCAGCGCCATGCCTACGAGGCGGTGGCCGGCATTTCCTGGCATGGCGAATTCCACCGCCACGACATCGGCTGGCGGGCGATCGAACGCGAGCAGGCCGGCCGGGACGACTGAGCGGCCGCGCACGGCAAGGCCCCGCTCACGCCCGATGGGCGATGCTGGGGCACCGTGTCGACCACAGGAACCGCCACCATGCCCCAGCTGTCCATCCTGGAACTCGGACGCGTCCGCGAAGGCGGCGACCGCCGCACGGCGCTGGATGAAGCCCGGGCACTGGCCCGCCACGCCGAAGGCTGGGGCTATCGGCGGTTCTGGATCGCCGAGCACCACAACATGCCGGCGGTCACCACCGCCGCGACGTCGCTGGTCATCGGCCATGTGGCGGCGGGCACCTCGACCATCCGCGTCGGCGCGGGCGGGATCATGCTGCCCAACCACGCGCCGTACATCATCGCCGAGCAGTTCGGCACGCTGGCGACGCTGTTCCCGGGACGCATCGACCTTGGCCTGGGCCGCGCGCCCGGCACCGACCAGGCCACCGTGCGCGCATTGCGGCGCGACCCCGGCAGCGCCGACCGCTTCCCCCAGGACGTGCTCGAACTGCAGGCCTGGCTCGGCCCGGTCGCGCCGGGCCAGCGCATCGAGGCGGTACCCGGGTCGGGCACCGAAGTGCCGCTGTGGATCCTGGGCTCCAGCCTGTTCGGCGCGCAACTGGCGGCGGAACTTGGCCTGCCATACGGATTCGCCTCGCACTTCGCGCCGCAGATGCTCGACCAGGCGCTGAGCGTGTACCGCTCGCGCTTCAGGCCCTCGGCGCAGCTGGATCGTCCCTACGTCCTGGCCGGCATCAACGTGATCGCCGCGCCGACCGACGACGAGGCGCGGTACCTGGCCACCTCCCAGCAGATGTCGTTCGCGGGCATCTTCCGTGGCGAGCGCAGGCTGACCCAACCGCCGATCGAAGACATCGAGCGCTACTGGACGGCGCAGGAGAAGCAGCAGGCCTCGCAGATGCTCGGCGGCAGCGTCGTCGGCAGCCCCGACACCGTGCGCGCCGGTTTGCGGGCGTTCGCCAAACGCACCGACGCCGACGAGCTGATGGTGGTGTCGGACGTGTTCGACTTCGACTTGCGGCTGCGCTCTTTCGAGATGATCGCGGCCGCGAACGCTGCCAACACCGCCGACGCCGGCTGACCGGCCGCACCACCGCGCAGGCGGCAAAACCGTTCTGCTAGGCTCGCGCGGTCACCCTGGGGGCAGCGCATGTCGTCCAACCAGTACGCGCTGCTGCGCCAGCGCCGCTTCCTGCCGTTCTTCCTGACCCAGTCGCTGGGCGCGTTCAACGACAACGTCTACCGGCAGGCGATCATCGGCATGCTGTTCTGGCTGGGTGTGTCGAGCGCGGACAAGGCGCTGTACGCGAACCTCGCGCCGGCGCTGTTCATCCTGCCGTACTTCCTGTTCTCCGCGCTGGCGGGGCAGATCGCCGAACGGACCGAGAAGGCCACGCTGATCCGGATCACCACCGCGATGGAAATCGCGATCATGTCGCTGGCGGCGTTCGGCTTTGCCACCACCAACATGGCCGCCCTGCTGGTCGCGCTGTTCCTGACCGGTGTCCAGTCGACCCTGTTCGGGCCGGTGAAGTATTCAATGCTGCCGGCAGTGCTGCAGCCGCGCGAGTTGACCGGCGGCAACGGCCTGGTCGAGATGGGCACCGCGCTGTCGATCCTGCTGGGCATGGTCGCGGGCGGGTCGGTGTTCGCCATCGCCGGCGACCACGGCCCCTGGGTGGCCGGTGGGGCCGTGGTTGCACTGGCCATCAGCGGCCATCTGGTCAGCCGGGCGATCCCGCCCGCCGGCGCCGGCATGCCGGAATTGCGGATCAACTGGAACCCGATCCCCGAATCGCTCGCGGTGCTGCGGCTGGCCAGGCGCCAGCTGGCGGTGCGCAACGCGGTGCTGGGCGTGTCGTGGTTCTGGTTTGTCGGCACGGTGATGACCAGCCAGCTGCCAGCCTATGCCGAGGTCAACCTGGGCGGCTCGGCGACGCTCTACATCTTCGCGCTGGCGCTGTTCTCGATCGGCACCGGCACGGGCTCGATGCTGTGCGAGCGGCTTTCGGCCCGCACGGTCGAGATCGGCCTGGTGCCGTTGGGTGCGTTCGGGATGAGCGCCTTCATGCTCGACCTGTACGTCGCCCGTCCCGGTGAAGCGCTGGTCTCCGGGCTGGACGTCGCCGGCTTCCTTGCACAGGACGGCAGCTGGCGGATCGTCATGGACCTGGTGGGTATCGGGCTGTTCACCGGTCTGTTTGTCGTGCCGCTGTTCGCGCTCATCCAGAGCCGTACCCCGAAGGCCGAGATGTCACGCGTGTTCGCCGGGCTCAACATCCAGAACTCCGGCTTCATCGTCGCTGCGGCGCTGCTCGGGCTGGCCGCGCAACGCGTGCTGGGGTGGACGATTCCGCAGGTGTTCCTGGCGCTGGCGGTGGCCAACACGCTGGTGGCCGTATGGATCTTCGCGATCGTGCCCGAGTTCCTGATGCGCTTCCTCAGCTGGGTGCTGGTGCGCACGCTGTACCGGCTGCGCGCGCGCGGGATCGACCACATCCCTGACGAGGGCGCGGCGCTGGTGGTGTGCAACCACGTCAGCTACATGGACGCGCTGATCCTGGCCGCGAGCATTCCGCGGCCGGTGCGCTTCGTCATGTACTACCGGATCTTCGACATCCCGGTGATGCGCTGGATCTTCCGCACCGCCAAGGCGATCCCGATCGCCGGGGCTAGGGAGGATCCCGCGCTGATGCAGCGCGCGTTTGACGAGATCGATGCGGCATTGGCCGACGGCCAGGTCGTCGGAATCTTCCCCGAAGGCCGGCTGACGGCGGACGGCGACATCGCCGCGTTCAAGTCCGGGGTGGAGAAGATCCTGGCGCGTGCCGCCCAGGCGGGCCGGCCGGTGCCGGTGGTGCCGATGGCGCTGCGCGGGATGTGGGCGAGCATGTGGAGCCGGCGCGATTCGCGATTCGGCCGGATGCGGGTGCCGCGCCGGTTCCGGGCCCGTGTCGCGGTGGTGGCGGACGCACCGGTGGACGGCGCGTCGGCCGATGCGGCGATGCTCGAGGCGCGGGTGCGCACCCTGCGCGGAGACGCCGCCTAGGAACGCGCAGTGGCGCCGGCAGCCAAGCCGCCGGCTATCGGGCTCAACTCACCCAGCCGGCGATCACGAACAGCGCCAGCACCGCCAGCCACACCAGCAGGCACCGCCATACCAGGCTCATGGCATCACGCAGCTCCGGCAACTCGCCGATGGCCACCTGCCCGTCGGCATAGTCGGCGTCCGCCGCGTCGGCCGCCATCTCGCTGCGCACGCTTGCGCGGCCGGCCGCGAGCAGGAACCGGTGATCGGCACGGAACGAGGCGCCCCCGGCCTCGCGCCAGGCGCCCAGCACGCTGTCGAAATTGCCAACCAGCGCCAGAGCAAGCGTCATCAGCTGTGCGACCGGCCACTCCAGCACCGCCAGCAGCGTCCGCGCACCGCCGACGGTGCGCTGCGGTAGCGCGCGCGCGGCGTCGCCCGCCACCGACAGCACCAGCAGCCGGTACAGCAGCGCGCCGAAGGGCCCAAGCAGCAGGAACCAGAACAGCACGCCGAACCAGCGCCGCATCGCGTTGCGGAACACCGCCTCGACCAGTGCCGGTCCTTCCGGCACGGTCGCGCCATCGGTCGACAGCCGCGCCGCGGCCTCGCGACGGCTGGCCGGATCGCGCGCCTGCGCGATGGCCTCGACATCGACATCGAGGTCGCGCGGGCCCCAGGTGTAGAACAGCACCGCGACCCCGAACACCAGCTCGGCCAGGCCGAGCATGCGTGCATCCAGTGACAACTGGAACAGGCCGACCGCCACCAGCGGCGGCAGCAGCGCCAGGGCGATGCCCCAGCGGCCGCGCCAGAAGCTGCCATCGGGGAACTGGCCGTTGAGCCAGCCGATCCAGTCGCGATACCAGCCGTAGCGGCGCACCGAAACGGCCAGCGACGGGGCCAGGTGTCCAAGCACGAGCGCAACGACGGCGGCGATCAGGGTGACTGACATGGGGGATGGTTCCTCCGCGCCCGGCATCGCCCGTGGCGACGCGGTGCCGTGACAGGTGCATGCATGCGGCCGGTCCGCATGCGCCACGATTCTAGCGCGAGCCGCCCCCGGCCCCGCACGCCTGCAGCGCGTCGCGGTCGAACGCGTCGAGCCACCGGGTCACCAACCAGCGCGAGATCGAGA
Organism: Lysobacter zhanggongensis; assembly: GCF_046638635.1. Taxonomy (NCBI): domain Bacteria; kingdom Pseudomonadati; phylum Pseudomonadota; class Gammaproteobacteria; order Lysobacterales; family Lysobacteraceae; genus Lysobacter; species Lysobacter zhanggongensis. Next base: position 24,915 of record NZ_JBJXHK010000027.1, on the reverse strand, counting down.
TCGACGTCGACAGCAGCGGGCCGCGACCATCGTCATCAGCGTCCCGCGCCATCGCCGCACGGATCTCGTCGGCCTCGAACCATGCCGCCGATTCGAGCTCGTCGCCGGTGACCGGCGTGTCGGGCTCGGCGATCGCGATGAAGCCGAGCATCAACTGCCCCGGGAACGGCCACGGCTGCGAACCCAGGTAGCGGCAGCCACGCACGCGCACGCCGGCTTCTTCCAACACCTCGCGGGCGACCGTCTGCTCGAGCGTTTCACCGGGTTCGACGAACCCCGCCAGCACTGAATGGCGGCGGGCCGGCCAGCCGCGTTGGCGACCCAGCAGCAGCCGCCGGCCGTCGGTCACCGCGACGATCACCGCCGGGTCGGTGCGCGGGTAATGGTCCGATCCGCAAGCCTCGCAACGGCCCTGCCAGCCGCCACGGGTGAACGTGATCGCAGCGCCGCACGCACCGCAATGGCGGTGACGCTGACGCCAGTGCTGCAGCGCGCGCGCCTGCGCGAAGATCCCGGCTTCGAAAGCCGGCCAGCGCGCGGCGGCGGTGCGCAGGTCCAGCCGACCGGCGCCGCCGGCCGCGGTCAGTTCCGCGTCCAGCGCGAACCAGCCGGTACCGGCCGGGTCACGTCCGAGGAAGATCGCCGCGCCAGGGCCGCCCGGGCCGTCGCTCAGCTCGCGTCCGGTCGGGGCAAACAGCGCGCCGTCGTTGCCCACCGACGCATGGCCCTCGGCGTCCAGCAGCACCACCCGTCCATCCGACCACAGCGCGGCCAGTGCCGCCGGGTCGTCGCGCAATGCGTCGGCGCGGTCGAGTACCCCGTGGCAGGCGGGCTCATCGGCGATCTCGAGCGAGGCCACGCCGGTGGCGTAGGCGCCGGCAGCGACGAACGCGAACGGCGCCCCGGCGCTCACGTGGTGAACGAAGAGCCGCAGCCGCAGGTGGTCTTGGCGTTGGGGTTGCGGATGACGAACTGCGCGCCGTGCAGGCTCTCGGTGTAGTCGACCTCGGCGCCCATCAGGTACTGCAGGCTCAGCGGATCGACCAGCAATGTGACGCCGTCGGTGCGCACCGCGAGATCGTCCTCGCCCTGCTCCTCGTCGAATTCGAACCCGTACTGGAACCCCGAGCAGCCGCCGCCCTGGATGTACACCCGCAGCTTGAGGGCCGCATTACCCTCCTCCGCAACCAGCTCGCGCACCTTGGCCGCGGCGGCGGAAGTGAACTGCAACGGCCGGTCGAGCGACTGGTAGTCGGGCTCGGCGGGGAGTCCAGGAAGGGGCAGGATCGGATCGGTCATCCGCCCATCATGGGGACTTTGGCCGGGCAATCAAGCCGGCGCCGCACCCCGCCGCCTATTCCGTGGCGGTGGCCGACGGCGTCGCGCCCGTCGCCTGCGCCCAGGTGAACGACTGCTCCACCGCGGCGCCCGAACGCGGCTGCAGCCGCACCGTCACCCGCACCGGCTCGAACCCTTCCGGCAGGAACACGTCGCCCTGCACCTGCTGGAAATACTTGAACGAGTACTCGATGCCCGGCGCGTCCTCCTGCTGTCGCAGGGTATCCCAGTCGAGCTTCTGCAATCGTCCGCCGCGCGACCCCTCGACCGACAGGCTCAGGCGGCCGGTACTCACCGCGCCTCGGTTGAGGTTCTGGGTCAGGGTCGACTGGAAATGCCACGCCGCGTCGCTCTGCGGCTGCAGGGTGATGGCATGCACGCTGAGCCCGCGGCGCTGCGCAGTGGCTCCGACCAGCCGTTCGTAGAAGGCCACGTCGGCCCGCAGGCCGGCGATCTCCTCGTCGCGCTCGGCCAGCGTGCCCTGCAGTTCGCGGTTCGCCTCGCGGCTGATCTGATCGGAGCGCGACAGGGTGGCGACACGCTGCTGCAGTTCCGCATGGTCGGCCTGCAGCGCCTTGCGGGCGTCCTCGCTGGCGGCCAGGCGTTGGTGCGCGTCACCCGGCGCCGGCGCCACCACGCGCCACACGCCCCACGCGCCGAACACCAGCGCCAGTGCCACCACGACGATGATCGCCCGGCGGGTCCGTTGGGGTGCAGCCGCTGTCTCGGAAAGGGGCATCGCCGTCACCGCAGTAAAGTGGTGCGGCGAGCCTACAACGTCAGGGGTCGACGCTCAGCCAACGACCCGGACCAGGTCGACCCGGGCGTCCTCGTCCGGCAGCTCCGCGGGCTGCGCCACGGACTCCACGTGCAGCAGGCGCCCGCTCAGGCGCGAGCCGGCGGCCATCTCGACCACCTTGTAGTGCACGTTGCCGTCGACCCGGGCCTTGGCGGCCAGTTCGAGCCGCTCGCTGGAATGCACGTCGCCCTCCACCCGGCCGTTGATGACCACCACCGGCGCGCGGATCTCACCCTCGACGCTGCCGCCGTCGGCCAGCGTCATCACCGCCTTGGCGCCGTCCTCGGCATGCACCCGGCCGACTACCCGACCCTCGACGTACAGCCCGCCACTGAAGACCAGGTCGCCGTGGATCACGACCTGCGGGCCGATCAGCGTATCGACCTGCCCCTCGGGCAGGCTCGGCTTGTTCTTGAACATGGTTCAGGTTTCCCCGGTTTCTGAAGGTTGCACCCAGGCGACGGCCTGCTCGAGCGAGGCGTTCTCGCCGCGAAGGGAGACGCGCACGCGCTGCGGGACGAACCCGTCCGGCAGCATCACGCTGCCCTGGAGTTGCTGGAAATAGCGGAAGGAGTACGGCTGGGGCGGCGCGGCGTCGCGCTGGTGCAGGTCGGCCCAGTCGATAACCGCGAGCTTGCCGTCACGCACGCCCTCGATGTCGAACCGCAGCTTGCCGGCGGTTACCGCCCCGCGGTTGAGGCTCTGGGTGAGGACAATCCTGTACTGCCAGGTGCCGGCGGTTTCGGGCATGAAGTCCGCCGAGTGCACGCTCAGGCCCTTCGGCTGCTTGGTGGCACCGGCCAGCCGCTCGTAGAAGGCCAGGTTGGCACGCAGGTCGGCAATCTGCCCGTCGCGTTCGGCCAGCGCCTGCTGGACCTCACGGTTGGCCGCGCGGCTGATCTGGTCGGACCGCTCCAGCGTGGCCTGGCGCTGGCGCAGCTCGGCCAGTTCGCGCTCGGCCTTTTGCAGGCGCCCATGAGCACTGTCCAGGGCCGTCGTGAGGTCGGGCAGTTGCGGCGCGGCCACCCGGCTGGCGGCGCTCCAGGCGACGGCCAGGGTGAGCACCCAGCCCAGCCCCAGCACCACCCACCACAGGGGGCGGCGGTCGGGCCGACGCGGCACGATGACGTAGCGTGTTTGGGTATTCCGGCTCATTGCGATGCGGCGGTGGCAGGCACCGCCGGTCCCCTATACTCGGCCCGGAGTCTACGGGGATGACGCGATGTCGGATGCGCACCTGTTCGCAATTGGCGTAGTTCTGGCCTGGTTGGCCGGCGTTCGCGTCTACCTGACCGTGTTCGGGGTCGGCATCGCCGGCTTCTTCGGCTGGCTGGACCTGCCGCAGGCGCTGGAGGCGACCAGTTCGCCGTGGGTGCTGGGTGTCTCCGGCGTGCTGGCAGTGGCGGAGTTCTTCGCCGACAAGATCCCCGGGGTCGATTCGGGGTGGGACCTGCTGCATACCCTGCTGCGGGTGCCGACCGGCGCGTTCCTGGCCGCGGCGACGCTGTCGCCGGACGGCGAGCTGGGCGCCGGCGCACTGGCGACCGGCGCCGGCGTGGCGCTGGCCAGCCATGCGCTCAAGGCCGGGTCACGCGCACTGCTCAATACCTCGCCCGAGCCCATCAGCAACTGGACCGCGTCGGTGGGCGAAGACGTGGCCGCCGTCGGCGGCCTGGCGCTGGTATTCACCTACCCGTGGATCGCGCTCGGCCTGGTGGTCGCGATCAGCCTCACCATGGCGACCGCGGTCTGGTGGCTGTGGCGGGTGCTGTTCCGGCGCCGACCGAAGCCGGTGCCGCCGCGGTAACAAACGCCCCGCAGCCGATCCCCGGCGGGACCGGGGACCCGCGTTGCCTCAGCCTTCGATCTGGCGCGCCAGGTAGTTCTGCTCGCCGATCCGCTCGATCAACGACAGCTGGGTCTCGATCCAGTCGATGTGCTCTTCCTCGGACTCGAGGATCTCGGCGAACAGGTCGCGGCTGACGAAGTCGCTGACCTGCTCGCAATGGATGATCGCGTCGCGCAGCGTCTGCAGCCCTTCCAGCTCCAGCGCCAGGTCGCAGGCCAGCAGCTCGCGCGGGTTCTCGCCGATGCGCAGCTTGCCCAGCGCCTGGAAGTTCGGCAGGCCGTCGAGGAACAGGATGCGCTCCGACAGCTTGTCGGCATGCTTCATCTCGTCGATCGACTCGTGGTACTCGTGGTCGGCCAGTTCCTTCAGGCCCCAGTTCTTCAGCATCTTGGCGTGCAGGAAGTACTGGTTGATTGCGGTCAGCTCGTTGTAGAGCGCCTTGTTGAGGAATTCGATGACCTTGGCGTCGCCCTTCATCGCCATGCTCCTAGTGCGGGGATGGCGGTGACTCTAACGCGGCCGGGGGTGCCGGTGATGGAACGCGAATCAGGTGCATCCGCGGTCGCCGGTGCTGCAACCTGGTCAGGCGGCCTGCTGGAACATCGGCAGTGGCAGCTCGCGGCCCGCGCGGGCCTCGGTGAGCACCTGTGTCGCCAGCTCGACGCAACTGCCACAACTGGCCCCGGCGCCGGTGCGCATGGTCAGCTCCGACATCGTCCTGCAGCCGGCCTCAGCCGCCTGGCGGATGTCGTTGTCGGTCACCCCGTTGCAGATGCAGACGTACACGTCGTCGAACCCGGCTGGCAGCCCTTCGCTGCAGGACGATTCGACTACGAATGAGAATGATTGTCAATTAACAGGAGCCGACCCACCGTCGCCGCGACGGGCGGGGCGCGCCCGCTGGCGATGCCGGTTCCAGCCGCCATGGGCGCGTTGTTCCGGCCCAGGCAGTGGCACCGCCGTGGGCCCGGCGATCCGCTGGGCGAACGGTGCAAGGTGGCGCAGGGCGCGCGCATACACGCCGCGCTTGAACACCACCACGTGTTCCAGCGGATACCAGAAGTCGACCCAACGCCAGTGGTCGAACTCGGGGGTATCGGTCAGATCCAGCCGCAGGTCGGTCTCGCGGCCGGTCAATCGCAGCAGGAACCAGACCTGCTTCTGGCCGATGCAGACCAGGTGGTCGTTGCGGCGGATTGCGCGCTGCGGCAGGCGGTAACGCAGCCAGCCCGGGGTGGCGCCCAGCACTTCGACGTGCTCGGGCAACAGCCCGGTCTCCTCGCGCAGCTCGCGGTACATCGCCTCCAGCGGTGTCTCGTCGCTGTTCATCCCGCCCTGCGGGAACTGCCAGCCATCACGCCGGACCCGGCGGGCCCAGAACAGGCGGCCGTCGGGATGCATCAGCACGATGCCGACGTTGGGTCTGAAACCGTCCGGATCGATCACGATGCGGACTCCTGAATCGACTGACTTGCGTCACTGTGCCCGACTCTGCCACGCGCCCCGTGGGACGACAAGCTCGGCAGGGCATTGGAGGCGGGTCATTGACAAGCGAGCCGCGTACAGGAAAAATTCGCGGTTCCCCGAGGCTATGTAGCTCAGCCGGTTAGAGCACGTCACTCATAATGACGGGGTCGGTGGTTCGAGTCCACCCATAGCCACCAGATTCATCAACGCAATCAATGCGTTGTGCCAGAAAACCCGCCCCTGGAGCGGGTTTTTTTGTGCCGTTGCCCGGCCGCTGCCGGCCGCGCCCGTTGGATACGCCAGACAAATCGGCTTAACTCGGGTCCTGGACGCCAACCCGGAGGGTCTCGGAATGCGCAACGCATCTTGGTATTCCCGTTTCGCAAAGGCATCTTCGCGCTTTTGCGGCCACCCACCGGTCTTCACGTTCGCGGTGGCGCTGATCCTCGGCTGGCTTATCACCGGCCCGCTGTTCGGCTTCAGCGACACCTGGCAGTTGGTGATCAACACCACCACCACAATCGTGACATTCCTGATCGTGTTCCTCATCCAGAACACCCAGAACCGGGACACCGAGGCCATCCAGATCAAGCTTGATGAGCTCATCCGCGCGACCCAGGGCGCCCACAATGCGCTCCTGGACCTGGAGGACATCGACGATAAGAACCTGGAAGCGTTTCGCTCGAAGTACCGCGCCCTTGCCGCTACAGCCCGGGCAGACCTGGCCGCCGGCAACCAGGACACGGGTACGCCAGAACCCTGAGCCACGCGGGTGCAGATGCGGTCAGTCCGCGATCAACACGACGTCCGGTCGCATGGCGGCGAACTGCAGGGCGTAGGCCAGCTCCCCGCGTGAGTTCGCGTGTACCTCGAACAGCGGCTGCCCCTTGTCCACGATGTCCCCCGCCCGCAACGTGCACACGATGCCGGCTTCGGCATGCGTCGGCCCGATGCCGCGCCCCACCGGCTCGCTGCCGTCAGACAGGTGGATACCACTCGCAATCCCAGTTCCTCCGCGACGAATCCCGGTCGACGCGCTATGGAATTAGCGGCGGCCTGCGTTCGCATGCTTCGTCCCGGCACTGTGCCGGGAACAGGCGGCGGGATGTTGATCGACGTCAAGCCATACGTCGGTAGCCAGGTGCATGGTGCAATGATGATGATGCGCTTCCCACTGCTGCCGACCCTCCTGCTACTGCTCGCTACGCTGGTGGCCAATGCCGCCGTGCCTTTACCAGCATCCGTAGCGGGAAGCGACGGCCTGCAACCCGGCGAGTTCCAATGGAGTCCGCAGCAGACGCCCGTCGGGCCGCTGGTGGTGCTCATCAGCCTTTCCGCCCAACGCGCCTATGTCTACAGCGACGGGGTTCGCATCGGGGTGTCGACGGTCAGCACCGGCAAGGCCGGTCACCAGACGCCGCCGGGGGTTTACACCATTCTGCAAAAGCGCCGCGAGCACTTTTCCAACCTTTACGACGATGCCCCGATGCCCTTCATGCAGCGGTTGTCGTGGGACGGCTTGGCGCTGCATGCAGGTTCCCTCCCGGGTCACCCCGCTTCCCACGGGTGCGTGAGACTGCCCCACGGTTTCGCTGAAATCCTGTTCGGTCAGACCCGCGTAGGCACCGTAGTGGTGATCGCGGAAGGCGGCACGCCACCCTCGGCGGCCGCGGCGCCGGGGGTCCTGGCGGCTTCCGGGATGGATGTGGCTGGCCAGGCGGCTCCGTCAGGCTTTTCATGGTCGCCGGAACGCGCTCCGGTGGGTCCTCTGACCGTAGTGCTCAGCCTCGCCGACAGCGCTGTCGTAGTCCGGCGCAACGCGGTGGAGATCGGCCGCGCCGCGGTCATGCTCGACGACCCTCCGGCCACGGGCACCCGAGCCTATGTCGTACTCGACACCAACGGCAGCGAGCCCGGAGCGGAAGCGCGGGCGGGCGTCGCGCCGCGTTGGCTGTCGGTCTATGCCTCTCCGGCGGCGGTGCCGGATACGACGATCCGCGAGGCGGTCGAATCCGGGCGCATCGCGGTTCCACCCCACTTCGCAGAGCTGGTAAGAAGCCAGTTGCGCCCGGGCAGCACGCTGGTGATCACGGATGGACCGTTGAACTCACCAACGCTTCCATCCGAACTGGTGCTCACCAGCGACCAGCCTGGCACAGACGAACGCTGAGCCCCCACGCCGCGGAACTTGATCTCCGTCAGTACAAGGCCACACCGTGCCGCCCGCCCCGTGAGGCAATGCCGCCCCGGTCAGGGGCGGTTGACCAGCCGGTACAGCAGCAAGCCCGCGAGCATCGACGGCACGAACCAGAGCGCTTCGGTGGAACCCACGCCCAGCCCGGCCAGCGCCGGGCCCGGACAGTAGCCGGCGATTCCCCAGCCGATGCCGAACAGCGCGGCGCCGCCCAGCAGCCTGCGATCCACCCTGGTGACACCGGGCACCCGGAACGAATCGGCCAGCAACGGGCTGCCCCGCCGCAGGACTGGCCGGAACAGCACCAGCGTCGTCATCACCGCGCCACCGAGCACGAACAGCAGCGTCGGGTCGAACTCGCCGGCCACGTCGAGGAAGCCGAGGATGATGCGGGCGTCGGTCATGCCCGACATCGCCAGGCCAAGCCCGAACAGTGCGCCGGACGCCAGCGCGGCGAAGGTGAACTTCTTCATGTCCAGCTCCCGAGGTGGTGCACGACGAAGGTGGTTGCGACGGCGGTGGCCATGAAGGTCACGACCGCCACGATGGAGCGCGTGGACAACCGGCCGATGCCGCACACGCCGTGGCCACTGGTACAGCCGTTGCCCATGCTCGTGCCGAAGCCGACCAGCAGGCCCGCGGCCACAAGCGCCAGCGGTGGGAAGCCGGCACGCGGCTGCGGGGCGCCGGGTACCAGCGCCATGTACAACCCGGCGGCGAGCACCAGCCCGACCAGGAACGCGGCCCGCCACGCGACGTCGCCGCGGACCCGGAACACCACCCCGCCGATAATGCCGCTGACCCCGGCCACCCGGCCGTTGAGCCACAACAGCAACGTTGCCGACAGGCCGATCAGCACGCCACCCGCAAGAGCAGTCCACCAGGCCATGGTCATTGGGCACCTCCCAGCTGGTTGATTGGCAGTCGCAGGTAGCGGATGCCATTGGCGTCCGGGGGCGGCAGCTCGCCGGCGCGGATGTTGACCTGCAGCGCCGGCAGGATGAGCCTGGGGGCGGCTAGGCCCGCGTCGCGCTCGGTGCGCAACTTCACGAAGCTCGCCTCGTCGGCATCGCCGCCGACATGCACGTTCTTCTGGCGCTGTTCGTCCAGCGAACTCTGCGCGCGCGCCTCGCGCTCGGCGGGCGGGTAGTCATGGCACAGGAACAGCCGGGTGTCGGCTGGCAGCTCGAACAAGCGCCGGATCGAACGGTAGAGCTTGCCCGCGTCGCCGCCCGGGAAGTCCGCGCGGGCGGTGCCGGTTTCCGGCGCGAACACGGTGTCGCCCACGAAGGCGGCATCGCCGACCACGTAGGTGAGGCTGTCATCGGTATGACCCGGCGTGGCGACCACCCGCGCCCGCAGCTCGCCGATGGCGAACTCGTCGCCGTCGGCGAAAAGCCTGTCGAACTGGCTGCCGTCGGTGGGGAAATCCGGCTCCAGCCCGAACAGGGTCTTGAAGCGGGCCTGCACCGCGGTGATGCCGCGGCCGATCGCGACCCGCGCGCTGGTTTCGCGCCGCAGGTGCGCCGCGGCCGTGAGGTGGTCGGCATGGGCGTGGGTTTCCAGGATCCAGTCGACCGTCAGCACGTGCTCACGAACAAAAGCGAGCACGCGGTCGGCAGAGGCCGTCGAGATGCGGGCGGCCGCCGGATCGAAGTCCAGCACCGGATCGACGATGGCCGCGTGACCACCGTCCCGGTCGTACACCACGTAGGTGAACGTCGACGTGGTCGGGTCGTAGAAGCTTTGGACAAGCGGATTCATGCATGTCTCCTTGCCATTAATTTTAGCTATTGCTAAATTAGTGTCGTCATGATCTCTTGTCAAGCGATACCTAAACTACATGCCGATGAACACCGCCACCGCATCCGTCCCCCGCCGCAGCCTGCCCTCGACTGAGGAAATGGCGCGTCATGCCGACCAGGCCGCAGCCCTGCTCAAGGCCCTCGCCCACCCCGCGCGCCTGCTCGTGCTGTGCCAGCTGGTCGAGGGCGAGCGCTCGGTCGGCGAGCTGCAGCCGATCACCGGGCTGAGCATGTCCGCGCTGTCGCAACACCTGGCCGTGCTGCGCGAGATGGCACTGGTGACGACCCGGCGCGAGGCACAGACCATCTTCTATTCAATGGCGCCGGGCCCCGCCGCGAGCGTGCTGGACGTGCTGTACGCCGCCTACTGCGGCCAGCAGGAGGTGGCGCAGTGACCATGCTGGAGTTCCTGCTGGGCGCACTGGCCGGCAGCGCAGTGGGTTTCACCCTCGGCCTGGTCGGTGGCGGCGGGTCGATCCTCGCGGTGCCCTTGATGGTCTACTTGGTTGGCGTGCAGGACCCGCACGTGGCGATCGGCACCAGCGCGCTGGCCGTCGCCGCCAATGCACTCATCGGCCTGACCGGCCATGCCCGCAAGCGCAACGTGAAGTGGCGCTGCGCGGCCGTGTTCGCCACCGCCGGCGTCGTGGGCGCGTGGTTCGGTGCGATGCTCGGCAAGGCGATGGATGGACAGCGGCTGCTGGTGATGTTCGCGCTGCTGATGCTGGTGGTGGCCGGGTTGATGTTCCGTTCGCGGGGCCGCGAGGGCGACCCCGCAGTGGTGCTGAACCGGGGCAACGCGCCGCGGCTGCTCGGCTCGGGCGCGGCGACCGGCTTGTTGTCGGGTTTCTTCGGTATTGGCGGTGGCTTCCTGGTGGTGCCCGGGCTGATCGGCTCGACCGGCATGCCGATCCTGTTCGCGGTCGGCTCGTCGCTGGTCGCGGTCACCGCGTTCGGGCTGACCACCGCACTCAGCTACGCCAGCTCCGGGCTGGTTGCCTGGCCGCTGGCGGCCGTTTTCATCGGCGGCGGCGCAATCGGGAGCCTGTTTGGCACCCGGCTGGCGACGCGCCTGGCTGACCGCAAGGGCGCGCTCAACACGGTGCTCGCGGCACTGATCGTCGTGGTTGCGCTGTACATGCTCTACCGCACTGCGACCGAACTGGGCTGGCTCTGACCGCCCGCTCCAACACCCCCACCAGGAGGCACGACATGTCCCAGCCCAAGCGTTACGCCGAAGACCATTACTCCGCAGGCCAACCCACGCCCGAGCAGCTGGCCGCATTGGCACGCGAGGGTGTGCGCACGGTGATCAACCTGCGCGCGCCCGACGAGGCGGTCGACTATGACGAGGCGGCCGAAGCCGAACGGCTGGGCCTGCGCTACGTTGCGCTGCCGGTGCGCGGGGCCGACGACCTCGACCGCGAACGCGTGCGCGAGTTCGGCCACGAGCTGGATGCCGCGCGCTCGCGCGGCCCCGTGCTGATCCACTGCGCCAGCGGCAACCGCGTCGAGGCGATGGTGGCCCTCGACGAAGCCCTCAACCGCGGTTGCGACCTCGACAGCGCGCTCGACCAGGGCCGCCGCGCCGGCCTCCAGGGGCTGGAGCCGGCAGTGGTGGAACTGGCGGGCCGCGAGCGAGCCGCATCATGAAGACTGCTTCGATGATCTTCCGCCAGTTGTTCGAGCCGGTGTCCTCCACCTACACCTACCTGCTGGGCTGTGATGAATCCGGCGAAGCGGTGCTGGTCGATCCGGTCATGCCGGCATGGCAATGCGACCTGGAGGCGGTCAACGCGCTCGGGCTGAAGCTGGTGATGACCATCGACACGCACATCCATGCCGACCACATCACCTCTGCATCGATGCTGCGCCGCGAGGCCGGCAGCCGAATCGCGACGCCGGCGCTGGACGGCCTGCCGTGCACGGACGTCGCCATGCATGACGCTGTCCCGCTGCAGGTTGGCGGCTTGCGGATCGACCCCATGCATACGCCCGGCCACACCGACAACCACTTCGCCCTGCTGGCGGGCGACCGCGTGTTCACTGGCGACGCCCTGCTGATCGACGGTTGCGGTCGGACCGACTTCCAGAGCGGTGATTCGCGTGCGCTGTACCACAGCGTGCGGGGCCGCCTGTTCGGGCTGCCAGACGACACACTGGTGTACCCGGCGCACGACTACAACGGCCGTCGCGTCTCCAGCATTGCCCAGGAACGCGCGCGCAACCCGCGGCTGGGCGGCGAGCGCAGCATCGAGGAATTCGTCGACCTGATGGCCAACCTCGACCTGCCGTACCCGAAGTTCATCGATTACGCGGTGCCGGGAAACCGTGCCTGCGGCGAGTGCCCGCAGGACCTGCCGCCGAGCCTCCGCGAGTACTGTCCGGAAATGGCCGAAAGCCCGCAGGGTTGAACCGCTGAAGACGCGCGGCGTGCTCAGGTGGCGTCGGGGTCGCGGGGGCCGGTTACCGTGGCATCGCGGATCAGCAGCGCCAGCTTGCCCGGCACGCCGTCCCATTTCGCGGCATCGGGCATGGCCGGGATGCGCTTGTCGATCACCGGCCACATCGGCGCCAGCTCGGCGTTGATCGCGATGAAGGGTTCCTGCCCGGCGGGGACATCGGCTTCCGGGTAGATCGCGCCCACCGGGCACTCGTCCACGCACAGCGTGCAGTCGATGCACTCGACCGGGTCGATGACGAGGAAATTGGGGCCTTCATGGAAACAGTCGACCGGGCACACCTCGACACAGTCTGTGTGCTTGCAGTTGATGCAGTTTTCGGTGACGACGTGGGTCATTGGGGGTGTCGTCCTTGCTTGCTGAACGGTGTCCATGGTCGTGCCGGCGACATGGCGCGGCCCTGATCTGGGTCAAGTCGTACCGGCGCGTACGGAGCGAGACTGCGCGCAACGAAACGACCAACCCCCTGGAGCAAGAACCATGATCCGCAAGCTTTCCCTTGTCGCCGTGCTTGGTGCCGTGGCCATCCCGGCGATGTTCCTGGCCGGCCCGGCGGCGGCCGCGACCTGCAGCGCGACGGTCGAGAGCACCGACGCGATGAAGTTCACCACCGCAAGCCTGGTGGTGCCGAGCTCGTGCAAGGAGTTTACCGTCACCCTCAAGCACACCGGCAAGCTGCCCAAGACCGTGATGGGCCACAACTTCGTGGTCGGCAAGGCCTCCGACGTCGCCGGCATCAACACCGACGGCATGAAGGCAGGCGCCGATGCGAACTACGTCAAGGCCGGCGACGCGCGCGTCATCGCTGCCAGCAAGGTCATCGGCGGCGGCGAGTCCACCACCGTCAAGATCCCGGTCGCCAAGCTGAAGGCCGGCGAGCAGTACAACTTCATCTGCACCTTCCCGGGCCACTCGTCCATCATGAAGGGCACGCTGACCCTGGGCAGCTGACCGCTCCCCGACCCGGCCATCCGGCCGGCAGCGGCGGCCTCCGATGCGAACCATCGGCGGCCGCCGCGTTCGTTTTGGAGGTTTGACAGCACGATGGCTGCATCACACACGCTCACCGAGGCCGACCTGGCCGCACTGGTCGACCGCTTCTACGAAAAGGTCCAGCGCGACCCCGAGCTCGGACCGGTGTTCAACCCCGCCGTCCACGACTGGGACGAGCACAAGGCAACGTTGGTGGACTTCTGGTCCTCGGTGGTGCTGCGGACCGGCCGCTACCGCGGCAACCCGATGGCGATGCACCGGCCACACCCGATCGACGCCGCGCACTTCGACCACTGGCTGGCCCTCTGGCGCGAGACCGCCGTGGAGGTCACCGGCGAGGAGAACGCGGCCGTGCTGTGCGACTTTGCCAACCGTATTGCCGGCAGTCTGAAATACGGCCTCGGCCTCGATGGCCAACGGCGTCCGCTCGGCCTGCCCATCGCCGGGGATCCTGAAACCACGAAGCGGAATTGACGACGGTCAAGGCGGCCGTTCCCGACCGGGCCTAGCCTGTCCCCATGCACACGAACCCATCCTTCGACGCCGACCTGCTGCGTCGCTACGACCGGCCCGGGCCGCGGTACACCTCCTACCCGACCGCGCCGCAGTTCAGCAGCGCATTCGGCGAGGCGCAGCTGCGCGACGCGGCGGCTGCAAGCAACGGCGACCCGATTCCGCGCCGGCTGTCGCTGTACGTGCACGTGCCGTTCTGCATGAGTCCGTGTTTCTACTGCGGCTGCAACCGCATCATCACCCGCGACCTGTCGCGCGGCGAGACCTACCTGGTCCGGCTGTACCGTGAGATCGCGATGATGTCGGAGTTGTTCGACCGCGACCGCGAGGTGATCCAGCTGCACTTCGGCGGCGGCACCCCCAACTTCCTTGCGCCGGCGCAACTGGCCGACGTGGTCGATACCCTGCGCAACCACTTCCGGTTCTCGGAAGCGCGCGAGCGCGACCTGTCGATCGAGCTGGACCCGCGCTTCGTGTCGCCGGCCGACGTGCTCGAGCTGGCCCGGATCGGCTTCAACCGCGCCAGCCTGGGCGTACAGGACTTCGACCCCGCCGTGCAGGCGGCGGTCAACCGCATCCAGTCGGTCGAAGAGACGGTTGCGATCATCGACGCCTGCCGCGAGGGCGGCATGCGCTCGGTCAATGTCGACCTGATCTACGGGCTGCCCAAGCAGAACCACGCCGGCTTCTCGCGCACGCTGGACACGGTGGTGGCCGCGCGCCCGGACCGGCTGGCGGTCTACAGCTATGCCCACCTGCCGGAGATGTTCAAGGCGCAGCGGCAGATCGACGCCGCCGACCTGCCGACGGCCACCGAGAAGCTCGGCCTGCTGCAGCTGGCGATCGAGAAGCTCACCGCCGCCGGTTACGTCTACATCGGCATGGACCACTTCGCGCTGCCCGACGACGAGCTGGCCACCGCCCAGCAGCGCGGCGGCCTGCACCGCAACTTCATGGGCTACACCACCCACGCCGACACCGACCTCGTCGGCCTGGGCGTGAGTGCGATCAGCCATATCGGCGACAGCTTCAGCCAGAACCCGCGCGACCTGCCGAGCTGGCAGATCGCGCTGGACGAGGGGCGCCTGCCGGTGTTCCGCGGGATGCGCCTGACCGAGGACGACCAGTTGCGTGCCGACCTGATCCAGCGCCTGATGTGCCAGGGCGAGATCCCGATCGGTGCGCTGGAGCGGCGCTACCTGATTGATTTCCGCGACTATTTCGCCTCGTCGCTGGAGCGCCTGCAGCCGCTGGTGGACGACGGGCTGGTCCGGATCGAACCCGACCGGATCGTCTCGACCTCGCGCGGACGGCTGCTGCTGCGTAACATTGCCATGTGCTTCGACCATTACCTCGACCAGCCGGCCCACGACCAGCCCGCCACGCCCCGCTTCTCGCGCGCGATCTGAGGGCTGCATGGAAAACCCGGTGAACCCGACCGCGTTCCCGCGGCAGGACACGCGCACGCTCGCCGACGACGGCGACGAGCTGCATTTCTGCTCAACCTGCGCGTTCTCGCAGGCCTGCCTGTCGGAAGGCATGGACAAGAGCGGACTGATGGACCTGCACATGCTGGTCGAGCACGTCGGTCCGTTCCGCGCCGGCGAGCACATCTTCCGCGAGGGCGACCCGTTCGAGGCGATCGCCGCGGTCCGCGCCGGCACGGTCAAGACCTACGTGATCGACCGCGAAGGACGCGAGCACGTGCTCGGCTTCCACCTGCCCGGCGAGGTGATCGGCCTCAACGCAATCGACGGCGAGCACTACCCGTGCAACGCGGTCGCGCTCGACACCGTGATGCTGTGCCGGTTCTCGTTCCCCAAGATCTCGGTGCTGGCCGCGCAACTGCCCGGCCTGCAGCGGCACCTGTTCCGCCTGCTCAGCCGCGACATCGGCCGGGCCGCACTTCTGGCGGGCGACTGGACCGCCGACCAGCGCATGGCGGCGTTCCTGATCGCGCTTTCCCGCCGGCTGGCCGCACGCGGCTTCTCGGCAACGCGCTTCCAGCTGACGATGGCACGCACCGACATCGCCAACTACCTGCGACTGGCGCCGGAAACGGTGAGCCGGGTCCTGCGGCGGTTCCAGCAGGACGGACTGCTGCAGGTCGACCGCCGCGAGCTCGAGCTTGTCGACCGCGACCGCCTCGAAGCCCTGGCCGAGCCCGTCCTGCGCGGTTGAGCGACCGCGTCCGGCACGTTCGGTGCACGGGCGTTCATGCATCGACAACATCCGGGCCGACACGATGGCGCCCGGGGTTCGCATGTGTCCGGCGGCGCGCTGGATCGCGCAGGTTGACCTGAATCAAGGTGCAATACGCTGGCACGGGCGAACATCTCGTCGACTGAATCGGGAGATCGTCAATGAGCAGTACCCGCAAACTATGGATTGCCCTCGCAATCCTGCTGGTCTCGTCGTTCGCCGTACTGCTGTGGTCAGGCTCGGAGATCTTCCGCGCCGCGCCACCGGTGCCCGAACGCGTCGTCACCGAACAGGGTGACGTGATCTACACCAAGGACGACATCCAGCGCGGCCGCCAGGTCTGGCAGTCGATTGGTGGCATGCAACTGGGCTCCATCTGGGGCCACGGCGGCTACGTCGCGCCGGACTGGAGCGCGGACTGGCTCCATCGCGAAGCGGTCGGCGTGCTCGACCTGTGGGCACGCGCCGATGGTGGCGCGGCGACCTACGCGCAGTTGCCGGGCGAGGAGCGCGCGCAGCTGCAGGGTCGCCTGCAGGAAATGATGCGGGCCAACACCTACGACCCGTCGACGCAGACGGTGACGCTTTCGCGCGACCGCGCGCTGGCGATCTCCAACGTGGCCGCGCACTACGAGAGCCTGTTCGGCAACGACCCGGCGACGGCCGAGTTGCGCGAAGCCTACGCGATGAAGAACGACACGATCCCGGACGCCGACCACCGGCGTGCGCTGACCGCGTTCTTCTGGTGGACCGCCTGGGCGGCCGCCACCGAGCGTCCGCTGGCGGAAGGCGAGACCCTCGCGCCCGAGCAGGCCGGCGTGCAGCCGCACCGCGTCACCTACACCAACAACTGGCCGAGCGAGCCGCTGATCGGCAACCGTCCGCCGCCGTCGATGTGGGTGTGGTCGGCCTTCAGCGTGCTGTTCCTCATCCTCGGCATCGCCGTACTGGGCTGGCACCACGCGGTCACCCACGGCCGCGGCGAAGAGGAGCACACGATCCCCGCGCGCGACCCGTTCGCGGCATTGCGCATCACTCCGTCGATGCGTGCCACCGCCAAGTACTTCTGGCTGGTGCTGGCGCTGTTCCTGACCCAGATCCTGCTCGGCGCAATCACCGCGCACTACCAGGTCGAAGGCCAGGAGGCATACGGCTTCGCGTTGTCGGACGTGCTTCCGTACTCGATCACCCGGACCTGGCATACCCAGCTCGCGGTGCTCTGGATCGCGGTGGCGTGGCTGGGCACCGGCCTGTACATCGCACCGGCGCTGTCGGGGCATGAGCCGAAGTTCCAGCGGTTCGGCGTCAACTTCCTCTTCATCAGCCTGATCGTGATCGTGGTCGGCTCGTTCGCCGGCCAGTGGTTCGCGGTGATGCAGAAGATGGGGCTGGAGAACAACTTCTGGTTCGGTCACCAGGGCTGGGAATACGCCGACATGGGTCGGTTCTGGCAGTGGTACCTGTTCATCGGCCTGCTGCTGTGGCTCACCCTGGTCGGGCGGTCGCTGTGGCCGATCCTGCGTGGTGACCGTGGCGCCGACGGCAAGGCCAGCGAGTCGCGGCACATCGTTGCCCTGCTGTTCCTGTCGACCGTCTGCATCGGGTTGTTCTTCGCCTCGGCCCTGATGTGGGGCGAGCACACCCATATCTCCGAGGTCGAGTACTGGCGCTGGTGGCTGGTGCACCTGTGGGTCGAGGGCTTCTTCGAGGTCTTCGCGACCGCGGTGATGGCGCTCATCTTCACCCGCCTGGGCCTGCTCAAGACCTCGACGGCGACGATCGCGGTGCTGTTCGCGACCATCGTCTTCATGGCCGGTGGCGTGCTTGGCACCCTGCACCACCTGTACTTCGTCGGCACGCCGACCTCGGTGGTGGCGCTGGGCGCGAGCTTCAGTGCGCTGGAAGTGGTGCCGCTGGCCTACATCGGCTTCGAGGCCTACCACACCTACAAGCTGGGCAAGGCGACACCGTGGATGGTCCGCTACAAGTGGCCGATCATGTTCTTCCTGTCGGTGTCGTTCTGGAACCTGATCGGTGCGGGCCTGTTCGGCTTCCTGATCAACCCGCCGCTGTCGCTGTACTTCATGCAGGGCCTCAACCTGACCCCGCTCCATGGCCACACCGCGCTGTTCGGCGTGTACGGCATGCTTGGTATCGCACTGGTACTGTTCTGCATGCGCGGCCTGCGCGGGCAGATGGTGTGGAACACCGGCGCGCTCAAGCTGTCGTTCTGGGCACTGAACATCGGCCTGGCACTGATGGCGGCGCTGACGTTGCTGCCGCTGGGCACGATGCAGCTGCTGGCGGCGATCGAGCACGGCTACGCGTACGCACGCTCGGCCGAGTTCATGCAGCAGCCGATTGTCGATCTGCTGGTGTGGATGCGTGTGCCGGGCGACACGATCTTCAGCGTTGGCGCAGTCGCGCTGGCCTGGTTCGTGCTGCGGCTGTGGATCGCGCCACGTCGCGCCGAAGTCGGCGATGCCGTGGTCGAGACGCGCGATCACTGACGGTCGCTATCGCTGGACCTTGGACGGGGCGCCTTGTGCGCCCCGTCCTGTTTGCGCAGTCTGACCTGGATCAATGCGCCCACCACCGCTGGAGCCCACCCTAGCCACCATGGATATTCGACCCACGCCCGCGCCCGGACTCTCGCCCCGCCAACTGGCCGAGGCACCGCACCGGCTGATGTTCTTCATCGGCGCCACCAACCTGCTTCTGGCGATGGCCTGGTGGGCCGCGTGGCTCGCATCGGCGCGCTGGGGCGCGCCATCGATGCCGCAGACCGACCCGTACGCCGGCTGGCTGCACGCCTTCGTGATGCAGTACCAGATGCTCCCCAGCTTCTTCTTCGGCTTCCTGCTGACCACGTTCCCTAAGTGGATCGGGCTGCCCGACATCGACCGCTGGCGCTACCTGCCGGTCGGGGCCGGCCTGTTTGGCGGACAACTCGCCACGCTGCTCGGCGCCGCGGGTTGGGAGGCGGGCATCACCGTTGGCCTGCTGATGACCCTGGCCGGTTGGCTGGCCGGCCTGCTGATTCTGGGCCAGTTGCTGCTGCGCGACCGCAGCGGGAACTGGCATGCGCGCTCGTGCTTCGCCGCACTTGCCCTCGGGTTCATCGGCCTGGCGTGCTGGGCCGCATTCGTGCTCGGCGGCTCCCCGCTGCTGGCCTTCGCGAGCATCAAGATCGGCAGTTTCGGCTTGCTGCTGCCGGTGTACCTCACCGTCGCCCACCGGATGTTTCCGTTCTTCGCAAGCCGGGTGGTGCCGGGCTACCAGCCGTGGCGGCCGTTGTGGCTGCTGGCCGCTTTCTGGCCACTGGCGATCGGCCACCTGGTGCTGGAGCTGCTGCACGCGTACGGCTGGCTGTGGCTGGTCGATGCGCCGCTGCTGGTACTGACCGGGCTGATGCTGTGGCGCTGGTGGCCGCGCGGCGACAAGCCCGGGATCCTCTCGGTGCTGTTCATCGGGCTGGCCTGGCTGCCGTTGGCATTCGCGTTGTACCTGGGCCAGAGCATCGCCTACGAGCTCACCGGTGTTTACTGGCTCGGCCGCGGCCCGGCACACGCGTTGTTCGTCGGTTTCTTCGGCAGCGTGCTGGTGGCGATGGTCACGCGCGTGACCCAGGGGCACTCGGGGCGGCCGCTGGTGATGCCGCCGGCAGCCTGGTTCGCGTTCATCGCGATCCAGGTGGTCGCGGCCATCCGCGTCGCCGCCGAGGTGCTGCCCGACATGATGACGTGGCATGCCATTGCGGCGATCGGCTGGCTGGTGGCCTTCGCGCCCTGGGTGATCCGGATCGGGCGCATCTACCTCGCTCCCCGCGCCGACGGCAAGCCCGGTTGACCCCCAACAAGGAAGGTTACGAATGATCGAGTTCTACCCCCAGATCAAGGCAGCCCACATCGGCCTTGCACTGCTCAGCGGCGGCCTGTTCGCGCTGCGCGGCGCCGGCGTGCTGGCCAACATGCGCTGGCCGCACTGGACCGTGGTGCGCTGGACCAGCTACACCATCGACACCTCGCTGCTGACCGCGGCGCTGATGCTGCTGACCATCCTTCCGGGCGCGCTGTTCTCCAACGGCTGGCTGATGGTCAAGATCGTGTTGCTCGTGGCCTACGTCGTGCTTGGCGTTTTCGCGCTCAAGCGCGCCCGTACCCGCATGACCCGGGCGGTGTGCTACGTCGCCGCGCTGGCGACCTTCGGGCTGGTCTATTCGATCGCGCGCGCCCACCACCCACTGGGGTTCCTGTATGGCCTCCTCGCCTGACGGCACGCTGCCAAGCGGCACCGCCGACGACCGGCCGTGGCTGGACGCGCTGTTCCTGGGTCCCTACGGCGAGAACGACGCGCTGCTGGAAAAGCTCGTCGTCGAGTTCCTGCGCGACCACGTCTACTGGCGCCGCAACTTCCACCCCGAGGACCCGCCGGCCATCTCCACCCACGCCGCGCTGCACCCCGAGTACCAGGCACTGGAGGCGCGCCTGCGTGGCGAACTGCACCAGCTGTCGGCCGCGCTCAAGCGTTCGGTGCCGTTCCACAGCCCGCGCTACATCGGCCACATGGCTTCCGACCTGCTGTTGCCGGGCCTGGCGGCGCAGATCCTGACATTGCCGTACAACCCCAACAACGTCAGCGAGGATGCGGCGCCCGTCACCATCGACCTGGAGGTCAAGGCCGGGCTGCAGCTGGCGCGGATGCTCGGCTATCCCGATGATCCAGCGCGGCCGGACTGCGCTTTCGGCCACCTGACTTCCGGTGGCACCGTCGCCAACTACCAGGCGCTGCGGCTGGCGCTGGCACTCAAGGCGTTCCCGGTGGCGTTGCGGGCCGCGGGCGTGCCCGACATCGGCGTGCCCGATGACGACTGGTCCGCGTTCAACCTGGGCCCCGATGCGGGCATCGCGCTGCTCGAACGCGCGAACGCCTGGCTGGCCGCGCAGCCGCCGCGCGAGCAGCGCCGCTGGGTGCGCGCAGTGCAGAAGGAACGCCTCGAGTTCCTCGGGATGATCGACTTCTTCGCCAGGCACCCCGAACTCAAGGTGCCCAAGGTGCTGGCGCCGATCACCGCGCACTACTCGTGGAGCAAGGGCCTGAAGCTGCTCGGCCTGGGGCGCAACCAGCTCGAGCTCCTGCCCGAGCGCGGCATGCGGCTGGACGCCGGGGCACTGGAGGATGTGCTGGCGCGGTTCGAGCGCGAGCGGCAACCGGTGCTGCTGGCCGTGGCCGTGCTGGGCACCACCGAATACGGCACGGTGGACCCGGTCGATGCGGTCGTCGACGCGCGCGAACGGTGGACGGCGAAGGGGCTGGGTTTCAGCGTTCACGTCGACGGCGCGTGGGGCGGCTACCTCGCCACCCTGTTCCGCAACGAGGACGGCAGCCTGCGCACGATCGAAGAGGTCGGCGAAGGCTTCGCCCGCTTCCCGCTGCCGGAGGTGCACGCCGCGTTCGCCGCACTCGGCCGGACCGACTCGGTCACGGTCGATCCGCACAAGCTGGGCTACCTGCCCTATGGCGCCGGTGCGTTCATCTGCCGCGACCACCGCGCGGTCGCGCTGCTGGCCGAGGCTGCCGACTATGTCTTCCACGACACACGCGACGACGACTACCACGCCCGCTATCGCCGGCTCGGCCAGTTCGTGCCCGAAGGCTCCAAGTCCGGCGCCGCCGCCGCCGCGGTGTACGTGACCCACAAGGTGCTGCCGCTCGACCACGCCCACTTCGGGCGGTTGCCGCGACAGACCGTGCTCGCCGCCGAAGCGTTCCACGCCGGCAGCGAGCGGCTGGCCGCGGGGCTGGAGGGCGTCGCGCGGGTGTCGGTGCCATTCGCGCCCGACAGCAACCTGGTATGCCTGGCGATAAACCCGGCCGGCAATACCGACCTGGGCACGGCCAACGCCTTCGTGCGGCGCCTGCACGATGAACTGCGTGCCGACCCGCGCCAGCCACTCCAGCTCAAGCAGTTCTTCGGCTCGATGACGACGCTGCGGCCCGAGGCCGTCGGCGAGGTGGAGATGGCCCGCATCCTCGCCTCGATCGGCATCGATCCAGCCACGCTCGACGCCGACGGCGACGACAACGACAAGCTGGTGATCCTGCGCCACACCCTGATGAATCCGTACCTGATCGACCACACCAACGGCATCAGCTACATCGAGCGCTACCTGGACCACCTGGGCCGACGCATCGACGCGCTGCTGGCCTCATGAGCACGATCGACCTGCGCGACTGGACCAACGAGGCGCTTGCCAAGCTGCGGCGCGAAGCCGCGCGTTCGGCGGATACCCACCTGCTGCGGCTCGAGTTCGACGGCTTCCCCGGGATCGACTTCTACTTCAAGGACGAAGCCGCCCACCCGACCGGCAGCCTCAAGCACCGGCTCGCGCGATCGCTGTACCTTTACGCGCTGTGCAACGGCCGCTTGCGTCCGGGCCAGGCGGTGGTCGACGCGTCGTCCGGCAGCACCGCGATCTCGGAAGCCTGGTTTGCGCGCCTCCTCGGGCTCGAGTTCACCGCGGTGATGCCGGCATGCACCGCGCCGCGCAAGATCGCAGACGTGCAGGCGCTCGGTGGCCGCTGCGATCTCGTCGACGAGCCGTCGCAGGTCTACGAGCGGGCCGCCTGGCACGCCGCGCAGGGCGCCTGCCATCTCGACCAGTTCGGCCTGGCCGAGCGCGCGACCGACTGGCGCGGCAACAACAACATCGCCGAGTCGATCATCGGCCAGCTGGCCGCCGAGCCCCACCCGGAACCGGCGTGGGTGGTGTGCGGGGCCGGCACCGGCGGCACCTCGGCCACGATCGGCCGCTATTTGCGGTACCGCGGACTGCACACGCGGCTGTGCGTGGCCGACCCGCTCGGCAGCGCGTTCGCCTCGGGCTGGCGGAGCCGCGATCGCACCGCCGTCGCCGACCACTCCACCGTGATCGAGGGCATCGGCCGCGCGCGGGTCGAACCGGGCTTCGTGTTCGAAGTCGTCGACGAGGTGATCGAAGTGCCCGACAGCGCCTCGGTCGCCGCGATGCGGCTGCTGGAAGAGCAGCTCGGCCGTCGCTACGGCGGCTCCTCGGGGACCAACCTGGTCGCCTGCCTGCAGCTGGCGGCACGCATGCGCGAGGCCGGCCAGACCGGCAGCATCGTCAGCCTGCTGTGCGACCCGGGTGAGCGCTACGACCGCACCCTCTACGACCCGCAATGGCTTGCCCGCAGCGGGATCGACCCCGCTCCCGCCGAAGCCGCCCTGCGCGCGACGCTGGCCAGTGGCGAGTGGCACCCGTACGCCTGATTCCCCGCAACAAGGTCTTGTTGGAGCGGCTCCCGCCGCGACCGGTGGCCATCTCGCCCGCGCCAACTCCGGATCGCGGCTGAAGCCGCTCCTACAGGCCGCGGGATGGCGCGGGGCTCCTCCGAAGCGATCCGTAGGAGCGACGTAAGTCGCGACCGCGCGAACAAGTCGAACCCTCGCAACGACCACTTTTCGGTCTCCTATCGGAGCGGGCGCCACCGCGGCCAGCGTGCATCGCTTCGTGCAACGACTGCGCGGTCGCGACTTACGTCGCTCCTACGCACGCACGAGGAATCTGGCGGCTGCCGGCGTGACGCTTGACCGACATCAGGGTCTTGTTGCCTCGCTGACAGGATGCTGTCGCGTCTCCCCAGCGCGATACCCCGATGGCCGACCACGACCTCCGCGCGTTCCTGTCCCGTCTCGAGCGCGGCGGCCAGCTGGCGCGCGTCGCCGCGCCGGTGGACCCCGACCTCGAATCGACCGCGCTGTGCCTGCGCGCGTTGCGTGAGGGCGGACCGGCGCTGCTGATGGAACACCCGGTCGGCAGCGACCATCCGCTGCTGGGCAACCTGTTCGGCCATCGCGACCGGATCGAGGCGGCGCTCGCGGGGCGACCGCTGGCCAGCCTGCGGGAGCTGGGTGAACTGCTCGCCGCCATCCGGGAACCGCGTTGGCCCTCGAGCCTGCGCCAAGCGCTGTCGAGCTGGCCCGAGCTTGCCCAGCTGGCGCACGTCGCGCCGCGTCGCGAGCCGGTTGCGGCCTTCTCCGACGAGGTGCTGGCCGGCGACGACATCGACCTGGCGCGACTGCCGATACAGCGCTGCTGGCCCGGCGATGCCGGACGCCTGATCACGCTGGGGCTGGTGATCACCCGTGGCACCCGCAAGCCGAGGCAGAACATCGGCATCTACCGGATGCAGGTGATCGGCCGCGACCGGGTGATCATGCGCTGGCTGCCGCATCGCGGGGGCGCGCTCGACCATGTCGACTTCCGTGCCGCGCACCCGGACCGGCCGTTCCCGGTGCTGGTGGCGATCGGGGTCGACCCCGCCACCACCCTCGCCGCGGTCGCGCCGGTGCCGGACACGCTGTCGGAGTTCGAGTTCGCCGGCCTGCTGCGTGGTGAGCGGAGCCGCGTCTGGCACAGCGAACGCACCGGGCTGGATGCGCCCGCCGGTTCGGAGATCCTGATCGAGGGCGTGATCCATCCCGGCGACACCGCGCTGGAAGGCCCGTTCGGCGACCACACCGGCTACTACAACGCGGCCGACCATTTCCCGGTGCTGACCATCGAGCGCATGCACCTGCGGCGCGGGGCCATCTACCAGGGCAGTTACATGGGGCGTGCGCCGTTCGACGAGCCCTCGGTGCTGGCCATGGCGCTCAACGACATCTTCGTGCCGCTGCTGCGCAAGGTGTTCCCGGAGATCGTGGACTTCTACCTGCCGCCCGAAGCCTGCTCCTACCGCATCGCGGTGGTGTCGATCCGCAAGCAATACCCCGGCCACGCCCGCCGGATGATGATGGGCGTGTGGTCCTACCTGCGGCAGTTCACCTACACCAAGTTCGTGATCGTGGTCGACGAGGACATCGACGCACGCGACTGGTCACAGGTGGTGTGGGCGATCTCGACCCGCGTCGATCCGGCACGCGACACGATGCTGGTGGAGAACACACCGATCGACTACCTCGATTTCGCCACGCCGGTAGCCGGCCTGGGCTCCAAGCTCGGGATGGACGCGACCAACAAGTGGGCGGGCGAGACCACGCGCGCCTGGAGCCGGCCGATCGTCCCCGACCCGGCGGTCGAACGCCGCGTCGATGCGCTGTGGTCGGCGCTGGCTCAGCCGCCCGCGTCGAGCGCGGGCTCCGCGAACTCGGGATCGTCGAACAGGCGGGGGTAATCGGCCAGCGCCTCGCGCATCCCGGTCACCGGGCTGGTGTCGGCCGGGTCGGCCGCCAGTGCGCGTGCGCCGCCGAGCAGGCGCGCCAGCACGCC
>NZ_JBJXHK010000026.1:0-37977 GCF_046638635.1 Lysobacter zhanggongensis | reverse complement strand
CCCTTCAGGTCGATCGAGACCGGCACCGGGCAACCGTCCGGACCGATGGTCTGGCCGGCCTGCGAACCCGGGCACTTGTCGTCGCAGTTGTTGACGCCGTCACCGTCGTCGTCCAGGTCCGCGCAATTCGGGGCGGCCACCGGCGGCGGCGGCGGTGCGACGACGGCCTTGGCACCCAGCGGCACCACGAGGCCGACCGAGGCCAGCACGTCGCCGAACCAGTTCTCGCTCGGGTTGGCGACCGACTGGTCGTCCAGGTCCGCGCGGTAGGCCAGTTCGGTGCGCAGCAGCATGTTGTCGGCCACCGCGCCCTGCACGCCGAAACCGATCTTGGCGGCCAGGTTGCCGTCCTCGCGCTCACCCGGCGAGTTGGTGCTCGGGAACGCGTCGTACTCCTCCTCCGAGCGCTGGAAGCCCAGGCCCATCACGGCGTACGGGTTCCAGCTGCGGCCTTCGGCCAGGAAGTGGCGGCGCAGGTCGATCGACAGACCGTACTGGCTCCAGTTCATGTCCTGGTTGGCGTCGAAATTCGGGTTCTGGTAGTTGAGCTCGCCGTCCACCGACCAGTTCGGGTTGACGAACTTGCCGATGCCCAGGGCCAGGAACGGGGCGTTGTTGGTGCCGCGATTATTGTCCTGCAGGTTCATGCCGGCCGAACCGGTGACGTACCAGCGATCGTCGAACTCCTGGGCGTTGACAGCCGGGGCAAGCGCCAGGCCCGCCAGCAGCGCGGTGCTCAACAGACGAATCTTCATGGGGAACTCCTTCGGGGGGAAATGGGAACGGCAGTCCAAGGGAGTGCCGGAGCGTCGTGTCAGACCGCGCGAATCATACACATTCAGGATGATGTACAGGACCCTGCCCTGCCCGGCAAAAACGAAGCCCGGCACACGGCCGGGCTTCGGGTGACACCGGGCCACGTCAGTGGCCCGCGGGCTCATGCGCTCAGTTCTGCGCGTTGAGCTCGGTACGGCGGTTGGTCTCGTTCTTGCACTCCGGCAGGGTCTGCGGAGTCGAAACCAGCGGACGGCTCTCGCCGTAGCCGTTCGGACCGGCCAGGCGCGACGCGTCAACGCCGTTGCTGGTCAGGTAGTCGTACACCGCGGTGGCGCGACGCTCCGACAGCGACTGGTTGTAGGCGTCCGAACCGCACAGGTCGGTGTGGCCGGCAACCTCGACGCGCAGGTCCGGGTAACGCTGCAGGATCTGCACCGCCTCGCTCAGGATCGCAACCGCGTCCGGACGCAGGGTCGACTTGTCGAAGTCGAAGTTCACGCCCTTCAGGTCGATCGAGACCGGCACCGGGCAACCGTCCGGACCGATGGTCTGGCCGGCCTGCGAACCCGGGCACTTGTCGTCGCAGTTGTTGACGCCGTCACCGTCGTCGTCCAGGTCCGCGCAGCTCGGCGCGACCGGGGCCGGGGCGACCGGGGCCATCGGCTCCGGACCCAGCGGCACGACCACGCCGACCGAGGCCAGCACGTCGCCGAACCAGTCGGCGCCGTCGTCGCGCGGCACGTCGTCGCTCAGGAACGCGCCGACGCTGTCGTCGTCCGCGTCGATGCGGTAGGCCAGCTCGGTACGGATCGCGACGCGACCGACGTCACCCTGCACGCCGAAGCCGAGCTTACCGGCAACGGTGCCGTCCTCACGCTCGCTCGGGGCGCCGTTGCGCTCGAACCGCGCCGGCAGAAGCGGGTTGCTCGGGTCGAACTCTTCTTCCGCGCGCTGGTAGCCCAGGCCCATCACCACGTACGGGTTCCAGGCACGGCCCTCGGCGATGAAGTGGCGACGGACGTCGAACGAGATGCCGTACTGGCTCCAGTTCAGGTCCTGGTTACGGTCGGCCTGCGGGTTCTGGTAGTTCAGCTCACCGTCGACGGACCAGTAGGGGTTGATGAACTTGCCGACGCCGATCGCACCGAACGGCGCGTTGCGGGTGCCGCGATCGTTGTCCTGGATATTCATGCCGGCGGTACCGGTGACATACCAGCGATCGTCGAATTCCTGCGCGCTGGCCGTGCCGACCATCGACAGACCACCCAGCAGGGCGGCGCAGAGGAGTTTCTTATTCATTTGTATCTCCTTGTTCAAGTTCAATTGGAAACCGCGTCTGCGAGATCCTTACCGTTGGGGGGACGGTCGCCTGGAGGACGCCATCGGTGCGGAGGTTAGGTTTGGGTCCGTGAAGATCATGTTAACTCCGGCCTAACATTCCGGGGAGTTCCCCAAGGGCAGGATTTCCCTCAGGGATCATTCAGGCCGGAACAACCCAATAAACTCCTTCACCGCCAGCGACTCCAATGCCTGCGGGTTGTTCGCAAGCGCCATCAGCCGATCGGCGCGGGCGGCAGGCAGGCGGCCGCGAATGGCACGCTCGAATTTTTGCATGAGCACCGGTATCCCCTCCGCGCGCCGCTTGCGGTGACCGATCGGATAATCGATCGAGACTTCGCCGGTATCGGTGCCGTCGCGGAAGAACACCTGCACCGAATTGCCGATATAGCGTTTATCCGGATCGAAGTAGTCGCGGGTGAAACGCGGATTCTCGCTGACCACCATCTTCGCCCGCAGGGCATCGATACGCGGGTCGGCGGCGATGGCATCGGTGTAGTCAGCGGCCTCGAGGCGGCCAAGCAGCAGCGGCACGGCGACCATGTACTGCAGGCAGTGGTCGCGGTCGGCGTAGTTGGACAGCGGACCGGTCTTGTCGATGATGCGCATGCCCGCCTCCTGGGTGCGGATCTCGATGCGCTCGATGTCGTCGATGCGTTCTTTGACCTGCGGATGCAGGCGCATCGCGCACTCGACCGCCGTCTGGGCGTGGAACTCGGCCGGGAAGCTGATCTTGAACAGGATGTTCTCCATCACGTAGCTGCCGAACGGGCGTTCGAACTCGAACGGCTGGCCATTGAAGGCGACGTCGTAGAAGCCCCAGGTCGGCGCGGAGAGCGCGCTCGGGTAGCCGACCACGCCGTCGACCGCATTCAGCGCATGGGTGACGGCGCGACGACAGGCGTCGCCGGCGGCCCAGCTCTTGCGCGGGCCGGTGTTGGGGGCGTGCCGGTACGTCCGCAGCGTGCCGTTGTCGATCCAGCTGTGCGAGACGGCGGTCCAGATCGCCTCCACGTCGCCGCCGAGCATCCGCGTGGCGACGGCGGTCGAGGCGAGCCTGACCAGGATCACGTGGTCCAGTCCGGCCCGGTTGAAGGAATTCCTGAGCGCGTAGCAGCCCTGGATCTCGTGCGCCTTGATGGCGTAGCCGAGCACGTCGCGCACGGTCATCGGGGTGGCGCCGTCAGACTCGGCGCGCCGGCCCAGGTAGTCGGCCACGGCCAGGATGGCACCGAGGTTGTCGGAGGGATGGCCCCACTCCGCCGCCAGCCAGGTGTCGTTGAAGTCGAGCCAGCGGATCTGCACGCCGATGTTGTAGGCGGCCTGCACCGGGTCGAGCTCGTGGTGGGTGAATGGAACCCGCGCGCCGCCCTTCATGTCCGCACCGGGCACCAGCGGGCCGAGGTGGCGCACGCAGGCCTCGTGGTCCATCGCCAAGGCGGCGCAGGCCAGCGAGTCCAGCAACATGTAGCGGGCGGTATCAAAGGCCTCGCGGGAGTCGACGGTGTAACCGGCGACGTAGCGGGCGACGTCGAGCATCGGCCCGTCCGGCTCGGGACGGGCGGCGGAACGGCGGTCGTGCGGGCTCATGGCGCTTCCTCCAGGTGAGAGGCATCGCCCATTGTGCCGCCGCCTGCCGGCGCCCCCCGTGATCAGCCCTGCACGGTGTCCGCCGGGACGCGCACCGCACCGTCCATCAGCACCCGTGCGCTGCGGCTCATCACCGCGCGGGTGACCGTCCAGCGCCCGTCGACTTCGACCGCTCCCGCGCCGACGCGCAGGGTGCCGGAAGGATGACCGAACCGCACGGCGTCGCGCGGGCCACCGCCGGCCGCGGCATGCACCAGCGTGCCCGGGATGGACGCGGCGGTACCGATCGCGACCGCGGCGGTCCCCATCATCGCGTGGTGCAGCTTGCCCATCGACAACGCGCGGACCAGCAGGTCGACGTCGCCAGCGCCGATGGCCTTCCCGCTGGAGGAGACGTGGTCGGCCGGCGGCGCGACGAATGCGACCTTCGGTGTGTGCTGGCGGGTGGCGGCCTGTTCGACGGAATCAATCAGGCCCATGCGGACAGCGCCGTGCGCGCGGATCGCCTCGAAGTTCGCCAGGGCCTGCGGGTCGCCATTGATGGCGTCCTGCAGCTCGGTGCCGGTGTAGCCCAGGTCGGCCGCGTTGAGGAAGATCGTCGGGATACCCGCGTTGATCATGGTCGCCTTGAAGGTGCCCACGCCGGGCACCTCGAGGTCGTCGACCAGCTGGCCGGTGGGGAAGATGCCGTTGGATGGTCCCGCGCCCTCGCCTTCGTCGGCGGGGTCGAGGAATTCCAGCTCGATCTCCGCCGCCGGGAAGGTCACGCCGTCGAGCTCGAAGTCACCGGTTTCCTGCACCTGGCCGCCGGTCATCGGCACGTGGGCGACGATGGTCTTGCCGATGTTGGCCTGCCAGATCCGCACGGTGGCGATGCCGTCGCGCGGCACACGCCCGGGGTCGACCAGCCCGGCGCTGATGGCGAACGGCCCGACCGCCGCGCTGAGGTTGCCGCAATTGCCACTCCAGTCGACGAACGGCTGGTCGATCGAAACCTGGCCGTACAGGTAGTCGACGTCGTGGTCGGGCACGGTGGCCGTCGACACGATCACGCACTTGCTGGTGCTCGATGTCGCCCCGCCCATGCCGTCGGTGTGCTTGCCATACGGATCGGGCGAACCGATCACCCGCATCAGCAGCGCGTCGCGCACCGCACCCGGCACCTGCGCGGCGGCAGGCAGGTCCTGCAGGCGGAAGAACACGCCCTTGCTGGTGCCGCCGCGCATGTAGGTGGCGGGGATCCTGAGTTGCGGGGCGTGGGTCTGCGGCATTGGAATTCCTGGCGATCGGTTCTGCTGATGGAGGGGTCGAGGAGCGGTGGCGGGTTATGCCACCTTGGCCGCTTCGAAGAAGTCGTTGGCGAAGCGCTGAAGCACGCCGCCCGCTTCGTAGATCGACACTTCCTCGGCGGTGTCGAGGCGGCAGGTCACCGGCACATCAAGCCGCTCGCCGTCGCGGCGGTGGACCACCAGCGTCAGCGTCGCGCGCGGCGCCGGGGTGCCGGTGACGTCGAAGGTTTCGGTGCCGTCGATCCCGAGCGTGTTGCGGTCGGTGCCCGGCAGGAACTCCAGCGGCAGCACGCCCATGCCGATCAGGTTGGTGCGGTGGATGCGCTCGAAGCCCTCGGCCGCGATCGCCTCCACGCCGGCCAGCCGCACGCCCTTGGCGGCCCAGTCGCGCGAGCTGCCTTGGCCGTAGTCGGCGCCGGCGATGATGATCAGCGGCTGGCGACGCTCCATGTAGGCCTCGATCGCTTCCCACATGCGGGTGACCGTGCCCTCCGGCTCGATCCGCGCGAGCGAGCCCTGCTTCACGTTGCCGGCCTCGTCGCGCACCATCTCGTTGAGCAGCTTGGGGTTGGCGAAGGTGGCGCGCTGCGCGGTCAGGTGGTCGCCACGGTGGGTCGCGTAGGAATTGAAGTCCTCCTCGGGCAGGCCCATCTTTGCCAAGTACTCGCCGGCCGCGCTCGTCGCCAGGATCGCGTTCGAAGGCGACAGGTGGTCGGTGGTGATGTTGTCGCCGAGCACCGCCAGCGGACGCATCCCGCGCAGCGTGCGCTCGCCCGCCAGACCGCCCTCCCAATAGGGTGGGCTGCGGATGTAGGTGCTCTGCGGGCGCCAGTCGTACAGCGGGCTGACCTTCTCGCCATGCTCGACGCTGACCCGGAACATCGGCTCGTAGACCTGCCGGAACTGCTCGGGCTTGACGCTGGTCGCCACGATCGCGTCGATCTCCTCGTCGGTCGGCCAGATGTCCTTGAGCGTGACCGGGTTGCCCTGCGCATCGTTGCCGAGCACGTCCTTCTCGATGTCGAAGCGCACGGTGCCGGCGATCGCGTAGGCGACCACCAGCGGCGGCGAAGCGAGGAACGCCTGCTTGGCGTACGGATGGATGCGGCCGTCGAAGTTGCGGTTGCCCGACAGCACGGCGGTCGTATAGAGGTCGCGTTCGACCACTTCCTTCTGGATGACCGGGTCCAGCGCGCCGCTCATGCCGTTGCAGGTGGTGCAGGCGAAGCCGACGATGCCGAAGCCCAGCTGCTCCAGCTCCGGCAGCAGGCCCGAGTCCTCGAGGTACAGCTGCACCGCCTTGGAGCCGGGCGCGAGCGAGGTCTTGACCCACGGCTTGCGCGTGAGCCCGCGGGCATTGGCATTGCGCGCGATCAGGCCGGCGGCGATGACGTTGCGCGGGTTGCTGGTGTTGGTGCAGCTGGTGATCGCCGCGATGATCACCGCGCCATCGGGGATCAGGCCTTGCGCTTCCTCGGCGCGCGCGGCGTCGAGGTTGCCGGCGATGCCGCGCTCGGCCAGTGCCGAAGTCGGCAGTCGGCGGTGCGGGTTGGACGGGCCGGCCATGTTGCGCACCACGCCCGACAGGTCAAACGTCAGCGTGCGCTCGTACTGCGCGGTGGCCAGTGCGTCCGCCCACAGGCCGGTGTGCTTTGCATACGTCTCGACCAGCTTGACCTGGGCGTCGTCGCGCCCGGTCAGGCGCAGGTAGTCGATGGTGTTGTCGTCGATGAAGAACATCGCCGCGGTCGCGCCATACTCCGGCGCCATGTTGGAGATGGTGGCGCGGTCGCCAAGGGTGAGCGCGGACGCGCCCTCGCCGCGGAACTCCAGGTAGGCGCCGACCACCTTCGACTGCCGCAGGAACTCGGTCAGGGCAAGCACGATGTCGGTGGCGGTGATGCCGGGTTGCGGCCTGCCGGTCAGCTCAACGCCGACGATCTCCGGCAGTCGCATCCACGATGCGCGGCCCAGCATCACGCTCTCCGCCTCCAGCCCGCCCACGCCGACCGCGATCACGCCCAGCGCATCCACGTGCGGGGTGTGGCTGTCGGTGCCGACCAGCGTGTCGGGGAACGCCACGCCGTCGCGCGCATGCACCACCGGCGACATCCGCTCCAGGTTGATCTGATGCATGATCCCGTTGCCCGGCGGGATCACGTCGACGTTGCGGAACGCCTTCTTCGTCCAGTTGATGAAGTGGAAGCGGTCGAAGTTGCGACGGTCCTCGATCGCACGGTTCTTGGCGAACGCATCCTTGTCGAACCCGGGTGCTTCCACCGCCAGCGAGTGGTCGACGATCAGCTGCGTCGGCACCACCGGGTTGACCTGCGACGGGTCGCCGCCACGCCGGGCAATGGCGTCGCGCAGGCCAGCCAGGTCGACCAGCGCGGTCTGGCCGAGGATGTCGTGGCACACCACGCGGGCCGGGAACCACGGGAAGTCCAGGTCACGCCGACGCTCGATCAGCTGGGTCAGGTAAGCGGTCAGCATCGACGGATCCGCGCGCCGTACCAGGTTCTCCGCATGCACGCGCGAGGTGTACGGCAGCGTGTCGTAGGCGCCGGGCTTGATCGCCTCGACGGCGGCGCGGGTGTCGAAATGGTCGAGCGCGGTGCCTGGCAGCGGCTTGCGGTATGCGGTGTTCATGCGGTCGGGGGTCTCTTGCGTGAAGCAGTGACGCGGCGGTGCACTCGACGCCCCGCACGAGGGGACCGCCGAGCGGCTGGAAGGGTCGGTGCCGCGGAAACGAAGTGGCGCAATTATCGCACCCGCCCGACGTGGGGGCATCCGCGGGCGCGCAGGCTCGCCGGCATTGGCCGTGGGCGGGCGTATATGCTGGGAACGCCTTCGCCCATGTGAGGAGTTGCCGTGAACCGTCCGGTCTTTTCGCGCATCGCGTTGTTGGCCCTGCTCGCCCTGTTGCTGGGGGCCGCGCCGGCGGTGGCCTCCGCCCCGGACGGAGCCGCCGTCCAGATCCGGGAATGGCAGGTCCCCTGGCCCGATACCCGGCCACGCGACCCCGCCGTCGCCCCCGATGGACGCATCTGGTTCGTCGGCCAGTTGGGCAACTACCTGGCGGTGTTCGACCCGGACACAGAAGCCTTCGACCGCCACGACCTGCCCGCCGGCACCAAGCCGCACACCGTGGTGGTGGACCGCGATGGCTTTCCGTGGATTGCCGGCAACGGCAACGGCACGATCCTGAAGTTCGACCCCGGCAGCGGCGAATTCACTACTTACCCGGTGCCGGAGACTCCCGGCGTCGACACCCGCGACCCGCACACCTTCGCTTTCGATGGGCGCGGCGGCATCTGGTTCACCATGCAGCGGGGCAACGCGATCGGCCGGATCGACATGGACTCCGGCGCCATCCGCGTCATCCCGGTGCCGAGCAGGGGCGCCCTGCCCTACGGCATCCTGGCGGACGACGACGGCCGCGCCTGGGCCGTGTTGCTGGGCAGCAACCGCTTGGCGACGGTCACGCCGGAAACCCATGACCTGAAGGAGATCGAGCTGCCGCGCGCACAGGCGCGATTGCGCCGGGTGGGCCTGACCGACAACGGCCGGGTCTGGTACGGCGACTTCACCCAGGGCTACATCGGCGCCTACGACCCGGCCGACGGCGTGTTCGAGGAGTGGAAGACGCCTTCCGACCGCTCCGGCCCGTATGCAATGACGACCGACGACCGGGGCCGGGTGTGGTTCGTGGAAACCGGCCCGCAGCCGAACCTGCTGCAGGGGTTCGACCCGGCCAGCGGCAAGTTCCTGCCCGCGACCGCGATCCCCAGTGGCGGCCGCTCGGTGCGCCACATGGTGTTCGACCCGAACACCCGGAGCCTGTGGTTCGGTACGGATACCAATCGGTTGGCACGCGCGCGCGTGCCGGACTGATCGGACGGGTACCGCTGCGGCGCGGCACCCGGTACCCGCCTCGCGGCTTGTGCGGGCCTGCTGATCGCGGCATCGTGGCCAATTCCATACGCACGCGTATTCCCGAATGACGGTCACCGCCCCCGACGCATCCCCGCGTCATCCGCTGTACCCGCACCTGTTCGCACCGCTCGACCTGGGGTTCTGCACCCTGCCCAACCGGGTGCTGATGGGCTCGATGCACACCGGACTGGAAGACCACGCGCGCGACTTCCCGCGGCTGGCGGCGTACTTCGGCGAGCGCGCGGCGGGCGGCGTCGGATTGATGGTCACCGGCGGCTTCTCGCCCAACATCACCGGCTGGCTCAAGCCGTTCGGCGGCAGCCTGGCGTGGCGCTGGCAGGTCGGCCGCCACCGCCAGGTCACCGATGCCGTGCACGCGCACGGCAGCCGGATCTGCCTGCAGATCCTCCACGCGGGGCGCTACGGCTATCACCCGCTACAGGTCGCCCCAAGCCGATTGAAATCACCGATCCATCCCTTCACGCCCCGGGCGCTGGGCGCGCGCGGGATCGAACGCCAGATCCGCGCGTTCGCCAATACCGCCCGGCTGGCGCGGGACGCCGGCTACGACGGGGTCGAAGTGATGGGCTCGGAGGGCTACCTGCTCAACCAGTTCACCGCGCCGCGCACCAACCGTCGCGAGGACGCGTTCGGTGGCGATGCGACGCGACGGATGCGGTTCGCGGTGGAGATCGTGCGCCGCATCCGCGAAGCCTGCGGGCCGGATTTCATCCTCATCTACCGGTTATCGATGATCGACCTGGTCGAGGGTGGACTGGCATGGGACGAAGTGGTTCAGCAGGCGCGCGCGGTCGAGGCCGCTGGTGCGACCATCATCAACACCGGCATCGGCTGGCACGAGGCCCGGGTGCCGACGATCGCAACCTCGGTGCCGCGCGGTGCGTTCGCCGGTGTCACCGCGCGACTGAAGCCGGAAGTGTCGGTACCGCTGGTGGCGACCAACCGCATCAACATGCCCGACGTCGCCGAAGGCATCCTCGCCTGCGGCGCCGCCGACATGGTCTCGATGGCCCGTCCGCTGCTGGCCGACCCGGCGTGGGTGGCCAAGGCGCGCGAGGCGCGGGCGGTCGAGATCAACACCTGCATCGCCTGCAACCAGGCCTGTCTGGACCATGTCTTCGAGAACCGCACGGCCAGTTGCCTGGTCAACCCGCGCGCCTGCCACGAGACCGAGCTGGCCTACCTGCCCACCTCGTCGCCACGGCGCATCGCGGTGGTCGGTGCCGGCCCGGCGGGGCTGGCCAGTGCGACCGTCGCCGCCGAGCGTGGGCACCGGGTCACCCTGTTCGAGGCCGCCGACGCCATCGGCGGGCAGTTCAACCTCGCCCGCCGGATCCCGGGCAAGGAGGAGTTCAACGAAACCGTGCGCTATTTCGATGACCGCCTCCGCCGCACCGGGGTCGACCTGCGCCTGGGCACGCGGGCCGACGCCGCCGCGCTGGCGGGTTTCGATCACGTGGTGCTGGCCACCGGCGTCACCCCGCGCGCGGTGACCTTCCCCGGCGCCGGCCATCGCAAGGTGGTCGGTTACCGCGACGTACTGACCGGAGCAGTCGTGGTCGGGCAACGGGCGGCGATCATCGGCGCCGGCGGCATCGGGTTCGACGTCGCCGAGTTCCTGGTCGAATCGGGCCCCTCGCAGGCACTCGATGTGACCCGCTGGCACGCCGAATGGGGCGTGGATACGGGTTACACCGACGCCCGCGGCGGGCTGGTGCCCGCCCGGGCCGAGGCGCCCGCGCGGGAGGTCTGGCTGTTGCAGCGAAGCGAGGGCAAGCCGGGCGCCCGGCTGGGCAAGACCACCGGCTGGATCCACCGCGCCACCCTCCGTAAGCGCGGTGTGCAGACCTGGGCGGGCGTGGAATACCTCAAAGTGGACGACGCGGGCCTGCACATCCGGCGCGACGGCGTGGAGCAGGTCCTGCCGGTGGACCACGTGGTGGTGTGCGCCGGGCAGGAGCCGTTCCGCCCGCTGCAGGCCGAGCTGGTGGGCGCCGGGATCCCCACGACGGTCATCGGTGGCGCCGACGTGGCGTCCGAACTCGACGCAAAGCGGGCGATCCGCCAAGGCACCGAGGTCGGCGCGGCCCTCTAGGTGGACGAAACCTGAATACGCTTAACGGCGCGACGGCCCCGGCCAGCTCCCGTAACTACCTGAACAGGCAGGTTTTCGTGTCCCGCATCACGAAACGGACGGAATTTTGTCGCCGCTTGTCAAGCGCGTTTGTTCACACCCCGTTTATCTAGCCGCCGCTACCTTGCGCCAACTTTTCCAGCCGCCCACCGCGGCCACCCACCACCGAGCCGCCTTCTGCGGTCCCCGGTGACGGGGCAAAGCGCGCCAGAGAGCCGCCGCCCTCCCCAGTACGCCATGCCGTTCGCCCACGTGGATCCCCGCCCTCGCCCGAGGTGCGGCCCCCCGAGTGCGGCCGGCGCAACGGAGCAAGGAGTACGACATGAAACTCGCGTGGATCCTGTGGCTGGCCTCGGTGCTGCCACCGCAAACCGCCGATTCGCTGTGTTTGAGCACCACGCTGTACCTGGAAGCCCGCAACCAGTCCGTGCAGGGCCAGCAGGCGGTCGCCGAGGTCGCCCTGCGCCGCCGCGACAGCGGCCTGTGGGGAGACAGCGTCTGTGAGGTCGTGACGGCCCGCAAGCAGTTCGCCCCGACCCTGGTCTCGCCCAACACCCGGCTGAGCAACACCGAGGCGTGGGCCGCGTCGGTGACGGTCGCACTGGAGGCCCAGCGCAACTGGCAGCTGCCGCCGGGCGAGCGCCAGGAGATCGTACCGGGCGCAAGCCACTTCGCCGCGCTGGCGATCGCCAGCCCAAGCTGGCGCAACGCCTACCAGGTCGCGAAGATCGGTGACCACACCTTCCTGAAGGTGCAGAACCTCGCCCCGCGCGGGTCCTGACCCTGCCGTAACGCAGCGTTGCGACAACGTGCGCGAGTATCCCCGACGGGTCGGCGACAATGCCGGCCCGTCGTCGTTTGACGACACGCAATCGCTACGGAGGCATGCATGAAGCTGTACACCAAGCCAGGCGCCTGCTCGACCGCCGACCACATCGCACTGCAATGGACCGGTGGAACGTTCGAGGTGGAAGTCTTGGACGCGGAGACGATGAAATCGCCGGAGTATCGCGCGATCAATCCCACCGGCGCCGTCCCGGCCGTCGTGGATGGCGACTTCGTGCTGACCCAGAATGCCGCGATCATGGGCTACATCGCCGACACCTTCCCCGACGCCGGCCTCGCGGGCGATGGCAGCGCGCGGCAGCGTGCGCAGGCGGTGCGTTGGCTGTCGTTCGTCAACTCCGACGTGCATCCGGCCTTTACCCCACTGTTCGNACACCTTCCCCGACGCCGGCCTCGCGGGCGATGGCAGCGCGCGGCAGCGTGCGCAGGCGGTGCGTTGGCTGTCGTTCGTCAACTCCGACGTGCATCCGGCCTTTACCCCACTGTTCGCGCCCGGCAAGTTCCATCCCGACCAGGCCGAGCACGCCACCGTGCAGGACGCGGCGCGCACCCGCCTGCGCGGCCTGTACGAGGCCGCCGACCGCCAGCTGGCGGGCCGCGACTGGCTGGCCGGGTTCCGCAGCGTCGCCGATCCCTACCTCTACGTGACCCTGCGCTGGGCGAGCCGGCTGGGCATCGACCTCTCGGGGCTCGACAACGTCAATGCGTTCAAGTCACGAATGGATGCCGACCCGGGCGTGCGCGCCGCGCTGGAGGCAGAAGGGCTGGCGTAACCCCCTTCCCCCCGTCCACAAAAAAGGCCGCGCAATTGCGCGGCCTTTTCGTTGCTGCGGTACCGCTCAGCGGCTTTCGATCGGCACGTATTCGCGGTCTTCCGGCCCGGTGTAGTTGGCGCTCGGGCGGATGATCTTGCCGTCCTCGCGCTGCTCGATCACGTGCGCGCTCCAGCCGGTGGTGCGGGCGATCACGAACAGCGGGGTGAACAGCGGGGTCGGGATGCCCATCATGTGGTACGCGCTGGCGCTGTACCAGTCGAGGTTCGGGAACATCTTCTTGGTGTCCATCATCAGGTTCTCGATGCGCTCGCTGACATCGAACAGCACCTGGTTGCCGCCGTCGCTGCAGAGCTTGCGGCTGATCTCCTTGATGATCGGGTTGCGCGGGTCGCCCACCGTGTACACCGGATGGCCGAAGCCGATCACGATTTCCTTGCGCTCCATCCGCGCACGGATGTCGGCCTCGGCCTCGTCGGCAGTCGCGTAGCGGCTGATGATGTCCATCGCCACCTCATTCGCACCACCGTGCTTGGGCCCACGCAGCGCGCCGATGGCGCCGGTCAGGCACGAATGCAGG
This sequence comes from Lysobacter zhanggongensis, assembly GCF_046638635.1. Classification (NCBI taxonomy): domain Bacteria; kingdom Pseudomonadati; phylum Pseudomonadota; class Gammaproteobacteria; order Lysobacterales; family Lysobacteraceae; genus Lysobacter; species Lysobacter zhanggongensis. The sequence goes on along the minus strand of NZ_JBJXHK010000026.1, from coordinate 24,693 downwards.
TCCGAGCCGGTGCCGGCGATCACGCGCGCGGTAAACGTCGACGCGTTGAACTCGTGCTCGGCGTACAGCACCAGCGACTTGTCGAGCGAATCGGCGTGCAGGGCGCTCGGCGGCTCGCCATGCAGCAGGTGCAGGAAGTGCGCGGCCACGCTGTCGTCGTCGGTCTCGACATCGATGCGGCGGCCGTTGCGGGTGAAGTGCCACCAGTACAACAGCATCGAGCCGAAGGACGCGATCAGTCGGTCGGCGATGTCGCGCGCCTCGCTGGCCGGGTGGCCGTCGCGCTCGGGCAGCACGGTGCCGAGCACCGAGCAGCCGGTCCGCAACACGTCCATGGGGTGGGCGTTGGCGGGCACCAGTTCCAGCGCCTCGGTGACGATCGCCGGAAGGCCGCGAAGGCGACGCAGCTTGGTCCGGTAGGCGTCCAGCTGGGCACGGGTGGGCAGCGCGCCGTGCACGAGCAGGTGGGCCACCTCCTCGAACGTGGACCGGGTGGCCAGGTCCTTGATGTCGTAGCCGCGGTAGTGCAGGTCGTTGCCGCTGCGGCCGACGGTGCACAGCGCGGTGTTGCCGGCCGCGGTGCCCGACAGGGCGACCGACTTCTTGGGCTTGGGCAGGGTGTTGTTGTCACTCATGGCTTATTCCTTGTCCTGCTGCTGCGCGAACAGCGCGTCGAGTTTGTCTTCGTACGTGTGGTAGCCGAGGAAGTCGTACAGCTCGGCGCGCGTCTGCAGCGTGTCGATGATGTTCTTCTGGGTGCCCTCGCGGCGCACCGTCTCGTAGAAGTGCAACGCGGCCTTGTTCATCGCCCGGTACGCGCCGCAGCAGTACAGCGCGATGTCGACGTTGGCCTCGCGCAGCTCGTCGGTGGTGAAGAAAGGTGTCGAACCGAACTCGGTCAGGTTGGCCAGGATCGGCACCTTCACCGCCGCCTTGAACTTGCGGTAGTCGTCGAGCGACCTCATCGCCTCCGGGAAGATCATGTCGGCGCCCGCCTCGACGTAGGCGACGGCACGCTCTATCGCCGAGTCGATACCCTCCACCGCGGCGGCGTCGGTGCGCGCCATGACCACGAAGCCGTGGTCGACGCGCGCATCGACCGCGGCCTTGACCCGGTCGACCATTTCGTCGCGGCTCACCACTTCCTTGCCGGGCCGGTGGCCGCAGCGCTTCTGGCCGACCTGGTCCTCCATGTGCACCGCGGCGACGCCGGTGCGCTCGAAGCTGCGGATCGTGCGGGCGATGTTGAACGCCCCGCCCCAGCCGGTATCGATGTCGACCAGCAGAGGCAAGGCGGTGGCTTCCACTATCCGGCGCGCGTCGGTCAGCACGTCCTCCATCGTCGAGATGCCCAGGTCCGGCATGCCCAGCGAGTTGGCGGCGACTCCGCCGCCGGACAGGTACAGCGCCTTGTAGCCCACGCGCCTGGCCATCAGGCCGGCATAGGCGGTGATGGCACCCATCACCTGCAACGGGGACTCGGTGGCGACGGCCTCGCGGAAGCGCGCGCCGGCGGAAATGTGGCTCATGGGTTCTCCACGTGGGGTGGCAAGCCGGTGATTCTATCCGAGCGGCCCGATGCGCCCGTTGCACGCTCCCGGCCGCGCGTCACCAGCGCACACAGGACCGGCAGGAGCAGCAGCATCGCCAGGAAGTACCTCCCCTGCACCTCGAAGACCAGGTGGACCAGACCGAACGCGAGCAGCCACAGCATCGGCAGCCAGCGCAGGTGCCCCGACGATCGTTGCCTCCACGCGACCAGCAACGCCAGTACATAGAACACGCCGGTGAGGAGGCGATACACCAGTTGTTCGGCCACGGCGACGGCCCGGACGGTGCCGGCCTGTGGCCGCTCGCCGGAGGACGGCGACTCCATCAGCCACGCCCACGCAAACGGTGGCGGCGCGACGATCTGCGGAACCTTGCAGGCCATCACCGCTGCCCAGTGCGATACCGGCTGCTTCTGGAGGCGCTCCATCACGGCCTGGCCCAGGGGCTTGCCCAGGTCGGACCGCATCGTGGCCGTGGCCCCGGGCGACCACCGGCCGCAGTCGGCGGGGCGTGTGGACGAGGCGAGCAGGCCCGAATACAGCGTCACCGACGAGTTCGTCCGGATCGCGCCGCTGCGTTCGGCCTGGGCCCGCAGTGCGGAGTCGAAGCCGAAGCCCGCCAGCGCCCCGGCGAACAGCAGCCCTGCAGCCAGAAGCAGCGCGTTGGAGCGGAGCTTGCGGCCCACCCACCAGGCCAGGACCAGCAGCCCGCCCAGGGCGGTCAGCACCAGCAGGAACTGCGGACGGGTGGACACCGCCGCGGCCACCGCGAGGATGGCCACTGCCGCCGAACCGTACCGGCCCGGTCGCGCCGGTGGATGCAGGATCAGCACCAGCCCGAGGCCGAGGCTCGCCGAGGCGAGCAGGTCGAGCTGGACGATTCCGTAGTACGGCGCCAGCAGCAGCAGGTACAGCGCGACCAGGTGCGCCATCCATTTGCCCGGCGCCGGGTCGGCGCGCCGGGCCAGCATCAGCGTGGCGCCTGCCGCGGCCAGGTTGAGCCCGAGCATGGTGACGTGCGGCGAAGCACCGAGCCGCTTGAGCCAGCCCAGCAGGACCAGCACCGCGCCGCCGCGCTCGTAGCGGGCCGGGTCGCCCGCGGCCTCCCAGTAGTAGCGCCAGTCACTGAAGGGCTCCGGAGCGACCTGGAGGGCGAGGATGGTCGCCAGGACGACGATCCCGGCGATTTCCAGAAGCAGAAGCGTGCGGTCGCTCGTCCTGCTTCCGGTGCGCGATGCGATTGTTGCCATGGGCTCCCTGCTCCCCCTGTCCACGAACCGGATACGGCGAAGGGCGGCCCAACGGGACCGCCCTCCGAGAACATACCGCCTGGTGCGGATCAGCCCAGCAGGTGGGCGACGCCCTCGCGCTCTTCCTCGAGCTCGGCCAGGGTCTTGTCCATGCGCTCGCGCGAGAACGCATCGATCTCCAACCCTGCGACGCGCTTGTACTCGCCGTTCTGGGTGGTCACCGGCACGCCGTAGATGATGCCCTCGGGGATGCCGTAGCTGCCGTCGGAAGGCACGCCCATGGTCACCCAGTCGCCGTTGCTGCCCAGCACCCAGTCGCGGATGTGGTCGATCGCGGCGTTGGCGGCCGACGCCGCCGACGACAGGCCGCGCGCCTCGATGATCGCCGCGCCACGCTTGCCGACCTTGGGGATGAACTCGTTGGAGTTCCAGTCGGCGTCGTTGACCTTGTCCTTCAGCGACGCGCCGTTGACGGTCGCGAAGCGGTAGTCGGGATACATGGTCGGGCTGTGGTTGCCCCACACCACCAGCTTCTTGATGTCGCCCACCGCAACGTCCGCCTTGTTGGCCAGCTGGCTCAGGGCGCGGTTGTGGTCCAGCCGCAGCATCGCGGTGAAGTTCTTCGCCTTCAGGTCCGGGGCGGACTTCATGGCGATGTAGGCATTGGTATTGGCCGGGTTGCCGACCACCAGCACCTTGACGTCGCGGCTGGCGACCTTGTTCAGCGCGGCGCCCTGGGCGGTGAAGATCTTGGCGTTCTCCAGCAGCAGGTCCTTGCGCTCCATGCCCGGGCCGCGCGGACGCGCGCCGACCAGCAGGGCGATGTCGGCGTCCTTGAACGCGACTTCGGCGTCGTCGGTGCCGACCATGCCGGCCAGCAGCGGGAACGCACAGTCCTCCAGCTCCATCATCACGCCCTTGAGCGCGGCCTGAGCCTTCTCCATCGGCAGCTCGAGCATCTGCAGGATCACCGGCTGGTCCTTGCCGAGCATCTCGCCGGAGGCGATACGGAACAGCAGGGAATAGCCGATCTGGCCGGCAGCGCCGGTAACGGCAACGCGGACGGGGGATTTCATGGTCGATCTCCGGGAACGTGTGGCGGTTGGATCGTCGTGCGCGGCGGATCGCCGCGCGCGGCCGTAATGCGAAGGCAGCCCCGTCGGCCAGTGGCCGGACGGGGCGCCGGCTTCAGCTCAGCTCGCTGAAGAATTCCTTGAAGCGTTCGATGCCGGGCGCCAGCTGTGGCGTCGGGCAGGTGTAGCTGATGCGCAGTGCGCGCGGCTCGCCGAATGCCGAGCCCGGCACGCAGGCAACACCCTTGGCCTCCAGCAGCACGCTGCAGAACTCGACGTCGTTGCCGACCACCTTGCCGGTCGGCCCATGGGTCTTGCCGAACGCGCAGCTGATGTCGGGGAACACGTAGAACGCACCCTGCGGCCGCGGGCAGACCACGCCGGGGATCGAGTCCATCACCGCCATGACCTGGTCGCGCTTGGCCTGGAACTCCGCGCACTTGGCGTCGGGCACGTCCTGCGGGCCGGACAGCGCGGCGGTGGCGGCGGCATTGACCACTTCGGGCAGGCTGGTGATGTGGTTGGAGTTCATGGTCACCACGGCCTGGGCCACCACTTCCGGGCCAGCCATGAAGCCGACGCGCCAGCCGGGCATGCCGTAGGTCTTGGACAGCGAGTCGACGAAGATCACGCGGTCCTTCAGCTCCGGGCGGCAATGCACGAAGTTGTGGTACCCCACGCCGTCGAACACCATCCGGTTGTAGATGTCGTCGGTGATGATCCAGGTGTCCGGATACTTGGCGATGACGTCCGCCAGTGCCGCGATCTCGTCCCTGCCGTAGACCATGCCGGTCGGGTTGGACGGGTTGTTGAACAGGAACACCCGCGGCTTCTTTGCCAGCGCGGCGTCGAGCTGGACCGGGGTGAGCTTGTAGTCCTGCTCCGGCGGGCACGGAAGCAGGTCGACCTTGGCATCGACGATCTCGGCGATGTCGAGGTAGCTGGTCCAGTACGGGGTCGGGAAGGCGATCGTGTCGCCCTCGTCCAGCAGTGCTTCGGCCAGGTTGTAGAGCACGTGCTTGGCGCCCACGCCGGTGGCGAGGTTGGCCCTGGTGTATCCGGTCAGCCCGATCTTTTCGATGTGCTGCAGGAACGCATCGAGCATCGCGTCGGCGCCGCGGTTGCTGCCGTACTGGCCGCTGTCGTGCTCCAGCGCCTCGCGGGCGGCCTGGTAGACGTGCTCGCCCGGCAGGAAGTTCGGAACGCCGATCGAGAAGCTGATGATGTCGCGGCCTTCTGACTTCAGGCGCTTGGCCTTCTCGGCAATCTGCATGATCGCGCTGGGCTTGGCGCGACCGATGCGCCGGGCGAGCTGGGGCATCTTGGTGACCTCGGGTGGGGGTGGTCGGATGGCCGCGATCCGCGGCCGGTCAGCCGCGAAATGGTACCACGTGAAACTAATTCGGCCCGGGGGTGGCCGGGCCGAAAAGTACCCCGTTGGGGCGCGCGACGGCTTTACTTGCCGGCGTCGAGGGTCTTGTTCCAGTCGGCCACGCGATCGGCCTTGGCGGCGATGGCGGCATCGACGTCGCCCTCGAGCTTCACCGACTTGATCTTGTCGCCCTGCTTGATGCTGTCGACCACGTCCATGCCTTCGAGCACCTTGCCGAACACGGTGTGCTTGCCGTTCAACCACGGGCACGGCACGTGGGTGATGAAGAACTGGCTGCCGTTGGTGCCCGGGCCCGCGTTGGCCATCGAGAGGACGCCGCGGTCATGGGACAGGCCGTTGGAGGTCTCGTCCTCGAAACGGTAGCCCGGACCGCCGGTGCCGGTGCCCTGCGGGCAGCCGCCCTGGACCATGAAATCGTTGATCACGCGGTGGAAGTTGAGGCCGTCGTAGAAGCCGCGCTGGGCCAGGTTGGCGAAGTTGGCCACGGTCAGCGGGGCCTTCTCGGGCTCCATCTGGATGCGGATCGGACCGCGGTCGGTGTCGAAAGTGGCGATCAGGCTCATGGGGGATGCTCCGGTGGAAGATGAATGCGTCGACCGCCAAGGATACCCCAGCGCCAGGCGACCGCCGTTCGGGCGGACCTTTTCTATATACTGGCCGACTTCCTTTCAAAAAGAGCCGCGCCCCAGGCGCCCTTCCGCATGTCCATCGAACGCCTGCGCAACATCGCCATCGTCGCCCACGTCGACCACGGCAAGACCACCCTCGTCGACCAGCTGCTCAAGCAGTCCGGCACCCTCAACGAGCGCACGGTCCTGTCCGAGCGCGTGATGGACAGCGGCGACATCGAGAAGGAGCGTGGCATCACGATCCTCTCGAAGAACACCGCGATCCGCTGGACCGACCCGAAGACCGGCGAGACCTGGCGCATCAACATCGTCGACACCCCCGGGCATGCCGACTTCGGCGGCGAGGTCGAGCGCGTGCTGTCGATGGTCGACTCGGTCCTGATCTTGGTCGACGCGATGGACGGGCCGATGCCGCAGACCCGCTTCGTCACCCAGAAGGCCTTCGCGATGGGCTTCAAGCCGATCGTGGTGGTCAACAAAGTCGACCGCCCGGGCGCGCGCGCCAGCTGGGTGCTGGACCAGACATTCGACCTGTTCGACCGCCTGGGTGCCACCGACGACCAGCTCGACTTCACCACCGTCTACGCCTCCGGCCTGCAGGGCTACGCGGGCATGGACGAGAGCGTGCGCGACGGCGACATGACCCCGCTGTTCGAAGCCATCTGCCAGCACGTGCCGGCGCCTGACGTCGACCCCGACGGCCCGTTCCAGATGCGCGTGACCTCGCTGGACTACAACAGCTACGTCGGCATGATCGGCGTCGGCCGCATCCAGCGCGGCAAGGTCAAGACCAACCAGCAGGTCACCGTGATCGACCGCGAGGGCAAGACCCGCAACGGCAAGGTGCTGCAGGTGCTCGGCTTCATGGGTCTTGAGCGGATCGAAGTGCCAGAGGCCAGCGCCGGCGACATCATCGCGTTCTCCGGCATCGACCCGCTTGGCATCTCCGACACCCTGTGCGACCCCTCCGCGGTCGAGCAACTGCCGGTCCTGACCGTCGACGAGCCGACCATCTCGATGACCTTCCAGGTCAACGATTCGCCGTTCGCCGGGGTCAAGGACCGCAGTGGCGGCAAGTTCCTGACGTCGCGCCAGTTGCGTGACCGCCTGACCCGCGAGACCGCCCACAACGTCGCGCTGAAGGTCGAGGACACCGCCGATGCCGACAAGTTCAAGGTCAGCGGCCGTGGCGAACTGCACCTGTCGATCCTGATCGAGAACATGCGCCGCGAGGGCTACGAGCTGGCGGTGTCGCGTCCGGAAGTAATCATCCGCGAGATCGACGGCAAGCTGCAGGAGCCGTTCGAGCAGCTGGTGGTGGACATGGAGGAGCAGTTCCAGGGCGGCGTGATGGGCCGGCTGGGCGAGCGCAAGGCACTGCTGCAGAACATGGAGCCCGACGGCAAGGGCCGCGTGCGACTGGAGTTCCTCATCCCGGCGCGTGGCCTGATCGGTTTCCAGACCGAGTTCCGCACGCTGACCGCCGGTACCGGCCTGCTGTTCCACGTCTTCGACCACTACGCCCCGAAGATGGAGGGCGAAATCGGCCAGCGCCAGAACGGCGTGCTTATCTCCAACGGCACCGGTCCGTCGCCAGCGTACGCGCAGATCGCGATGCAGGAGCGCGGCCGGCTGTTTATCGAGCCGGGCGAGGAGATCTACGAGGGCCAGATCGTCGGCATCAACTCCAAGGACAACGACCTGACCGTCAATGCCCTGCGCGGCAAGCAGCTGACCAACTTCCGTGCCTCCGGCACCGACAAGGACGAAGGGCTGATCCCGCCGATCAAGCTGTCGCTGGAGCAGGCGCTGGAGTTCATCGACGACGACGAGCTGGTCGAGGTCACGCCCAAGCAGATCCGCCTGCGCAAGAAGCACCGCACCGAGAACGACCGCAAGCGCGCCAGCCGCGGCGCCTGACGGACGCAATGCTTGGACCCCGGTCGCTGGGGGCCAGGCATGAAAAAGCCGCCCAACCGGGCGGCTTTTTTGTGGGTCACGTCCGGACTAGCCGCAAGCCGCCAGCGTGGCCTGCTTGCGCACGATCAGCATCGCCACTTCCAGCGACTGCTCGTAGTTCAACCGCGGGTCGACGGTCGAGCGATACGCGCGCTCCAGGTCGGTTTCGGTGAGGTCGCGGGCACCACCCATGCATTCGGTGACATCCTCGCCGGTCAGCTCCAGGTGCACGCCACCCAGCCGCGTGCCCGCCGCCGCATGCAGGTCGAAGGCCTGCTCCAGTTCGCTGCCGATGTTGGAGAACCGCCGGGTCTTGTAACCGTTGGCGGTACCCTCGGTGTTGCCGTGCATCGGGTCGCACACCCACAGCACGCGGCGGCCGTCGCGGCGCACCGCGTCCAGCAGCGGCGGCAGGCGCTCGGCGATCGCGGCCGCGCCCATCCGGTGGATGAAGGTCAGGCGCCCCGGTTCGTCGTCGGGGTTGAGCAGGTCGATCGTGCGCAGCAGCTGGTCGGCGCTGACCGACGGGCCGACCTTCAGCGCAATCGGATTGCGGATGCCGCGGAAATACTCGACGTGGGCGCCGTCGATCGCGGCCGTTCGCATGCCGATCCACGGGAAGTGGGTGCCCAGGTTGAACCAGCCCCAGTGGCGCGGGACCTGTCGCGTCAATGCCGCCTCATAGGGCAGCAGCAACGCCTCGTGCGAGGTGTAGAAGTCGACCCGGTTGAGGTTGTGCACCTCCGAGCCCGAGAGCGTCTCCATGAACCGCACCGCATCGCCGATCGCCTCGACCATCTCCCGGTATTCGTCCGCCAGCGGCGAGTGGCCAACCCAATTGAGGTCCCAGTACTCCGGGTGGTGCAGATCGGCAAAGCCACCGTCGATGAGGGCGCGGACAAAGTTCATCGTCATCGCCGAGCGCGCGTGCGCCTTGACCATACGACGCGGGTCCGGTCGCCGCGCGTCGGCGTCGAACGCGGGCGCGTTGACCATGTCGCCGCGGTAACTGGGCAGGGTCAGGCCGCCGATCGTCTCGGTGTCGGCGCTGCGCGGCTTGGCGTACTGGCCGGCGAACCGCCCTACCCTGACCACCGGCTTGCGCAGGCCGTGCACGAGCACCAGGCTCATCTGCAGCAGGACCTTGAGCCGGTTGGACACCACCTCGGACGAACACGCGTCGAAGGTCTCGGCGCAGTCCCCGCCCTGCAACAGGAAGCGTTTACCTTCCTGGGCCTCGGCCAGCTGCTGGCGCAGCGCCAGGATCTCCCACGACGTGACCAGCGGCGGCAGCGACTTCAGCTCGCCGAGCACCGCTTCCAGCTCGACCGGATCGGGATAGGTCGGCAGTTGCGCCGCGGGCCGCGCCCGCCAGGAGTCGACGCTCCAGTCAGCGGGGAGGTTCACGGGTTGCAGGTTGCGGTCGCGGGTGGGCATTGGCACTTCGATCGTGATTGCATGTCAGCCCATCATGATCTGCGCCACATGCACGCAGCGCAATGGGCGCGACTGCCAGAGCCCCGGTCAGCGCCGTCGAGCCACCCCGCGTCGGGTGAACGCGGCGAAGGCCGCCCACGCCGCCAACAGCACGAACCAGACCAGGCTCCACGCCGGCATCGACAGGCCGAGGAACGCCCAGTCGACGTTGGCGCATTCGCCCGAGCCGGTCATGACCTTGCGGATGACGCCACTGACGGGCATCACGTCGAGCATGTAGTCCAGGCCGGGGCCACAGGCGGGCACCTGGTCCGGCGGCAGGTGCTGCAGCCGCACGTGGTTGCCGGCCACCGCGATTCCGACCAGCGATGCCAACAGTGCGAGCACGCCATAGATACGTCGCCCCACCGCCCCAGGCGCGTGCAGGCCACCGACCAGGAACACCATGCCCAGCGCCGCGAACGCCACCCGCTGGAAGATGCACAGCGGACACGGCAGCAGGCCGCCGTAGAACTGGGTGTACAACGCGTAGGCAATCAGGGCGACGCAGGCAGTAAACCCCAGCAGGAACCGGGCGCGGAAGGTGGTTTCGGGCAAGGTCGTCATGGGGCGACAAGATACGGGGCGGACGCTGCGATGCAAAGCATTCCGCGCCGCGCGTGCGGGTGCCGCTTGAACGAAAAAGCCCCGGCATGGCCGGGGCTTTTACGACGACCGCGGGGGCGAACCACCCGCCGCCGGGCAGACTTACTCCGCAGCAGCCTGCGGGCGGTCAACCAGTTCGACGTAGGCCATCGGCGCATTGTCGCCAGCGCGGAAGCCGCACTTGAGGATGCGCAGGTAGCCACCCGGACGCTCGCTGTAACGCGGGCCGAGTTCGACGAACAGCGTGCCGACGGCTTCCTTGTCGCGCAGGCGCGAGAAGGCGAGACGACGGTTGGCGACGCTGTCCTTCTTGGCCAAGGTGATCAGCGGCTCGGCAACGCGACGCAGCTCCTTGGCCTTGGGCAGGGTGGTACGGATGGCACCGTGCTTGATGATCGACGCTGCCATGTTGGAGAACATCGCATCGCGGTGGGCACTGGTGCGGCTGAATTTGCGGCCGGACTTTTGGTGGCGCATGGGTCTGATTCCTGATGAATGCTGGAGCTGTTGGACGTCGTTGTCGCCATCATGGCGTTGGAGGCTTGGACTGCGGATGGTCCTGGCCGGCCATCCCTGACCGACGGCGCCGTGGGCTTCAGACCCATCGACGCGTGTGTTTCAACTGCTGCTGCGTTGCGCGGACCCCCGCCGGAGCGGGGATCCGTGTTGTTACTTACCGGCTCAGCCCATCATGCCGTGCGAGGCAATCCCCGCCGGCGGCCAGTTCTCGAGCTTCATGCCGAGCGAAAGGCCGCGCTGGGCGAGGACTTCCTTGATCTCGGTGAGCGACTTCTTGCCGAGGTTCGGCGTCTTGAGCAGTTCGACTTCGGTCTTCTGGATCAGATCGCCGACGTAGTAGATGCTCTCGGCCTTGAGGCAGTTGGCCGAACGCACGGTCAGCTCCAGGTCGTCGATCGGGCGCAGCAGGATCGGGTCGACCCCGTTGCTGGCCGGCTTCGCCGCACCGCGGTCGCGGTGGGTGAAGTCGCCGAACACCGACAGCTGGTCACTGAGGATGTCGGCGGCGGTGCGCACGGCTTCCTCGGCGTCGATCGTGCCGTTGGTCTCGATGTCGATCACGAGCTTGTCGAGGTCGGTGCGCTGCTCGACGCGGGCGGCTTCGACGGCGTAGGCGACGCGACGAACCGGGCTGAAGCTGGCATCCAGCATCAGGCGGCCGATCGAACGGGTCTCCTCGTCGGGGCGGCGACGCGCGGCGGCCGGCTGGTAGCCGTAGCCACGCTCGATCTTGAGCCGCATGTTCAGCGCCGTGTCCTTGGTCAGATGGGCGATGACATGCTCACCGTTGAGGATCTCGACGTTGTGGTCGGTCTTGATATCGGCCGCGGTGACGATGCCGGGACCCTGCTTGGCCAGCGAGAGCGTCGCCGACTCGCCGGTGTGCATGCGGATCGCGACGTCCTTGAGGTTGAGCAGGACTTCGAGCACGTCCTCCTGCAGCCCCTCGACCGTGGTGTACTCGTGCAGCACGCCGTCGATCTCGACTTCGGTGATGGCGAAGCCGGGGATCGAGGACAGCAGCACGCGACGCAGCGCGTTGCCGAGGGTGTGGCCGTAGCCGCGCTCGAGCGGCTCGATCACGACCTTCGCGCGGTTGCCTGCGAGGCGTTCGATCTGGGGACCGCGGGGACGCAGTACCTGATTGGCGGTAACCGTCATGTTGTGGGGTCTCCTGCGAGCTTCCGACCGGGGCCGGGAAGCTCAAGAACAGTGGATTACTTCGAGTAGAGCTCGATGATCAACGCTTCGTTGATATCGGCCGGCAGGTCGGTGCGGTCCGGCACCGCCTTGAACACGCCGGCGAACTTCTTCGAGTCGACTTCGATCCACGATGGCGACAGGTCCATCTGCTGCGCGACGGTCAGCGACTCCTGGACGCGGAGCTGCTTCTGGGCACGCTCGGACAGCGCGACCGCATCGCCGGCCTTGACCTGGTACGACGGCAGGTTGACCGGCTTGCCGTTGACGGTGACGCCACGGTGCGACACCAGCTGGCGCGCGGCCGGCCGGGTCACCGCGAAGCCCATGCGGTAGACGACGTTATCCAGGCGGGTTTCCAGCAGCTGCAGCAGGATCTCGCCCGTGTTGCCGCGCTTGGCGGCCGCCTTCTTGTAGTAGTTGCGGAACTGACGCTCCAGCAGGCCGTAGATACGCTTGACCTTCTGCTTCTCGCGCAGCTGGTTGGCGTAATCGGACAGCTTGCCGCGACGGGCGACGGGACCGTGCTGGCCGGGCTTCTGCTCCAGCTTGCACTTCGAATCAAGCGCCCGGGCCGGCGACTTCAGGCCGAGGTCGACACCTTCGCGGCGCGAGAGCTTGCACTTGGGACCAATATAACGAGCCATGGTTCTTCAGCTCCTCAGACGCGACGCTTCTTCGGCGGGCGGCATCCGTTGTGCGGGATGGGCGTCACGTCGATGATGTTGATGATCTTGTAGCCGACGTTGTTCAGCGAACGAACGGCGGACTCCCGACCCGGACCCGGGCCCTTGATGCGCACTTCCAGCGACTTCACGCCGTAGTCGAGGGCGGCCTTGCCGGCCTTCTCCGCGGCGACCTGGGCAGCGAACGGGGTCGACTTGCGCGAGCCGCGGAAACCCGCGCCACCCGAAGTCGCCCACGACAGTGCATTGCCCTGGCGGTCGGTGATCGTGATGATGGTGTTGTTGAACGAAGCGTGGACGTGGGCGATGCCGTCGGTCACGACGCGCTTGATCTTCTTCTTCGTCTTGGCTTGTGCTGGCTTGGCCATTGTTTACCCCTTACTTCCTGATGGCCTTGCGCGGACCCTTGCGGGTGCGTGCATTGGTCTTGGTGCGCTGGCCGCGCAGCGGGAGGCCACGACGATGACGCAGGCCGCGATAGCTGCCCAGGTCCATCAGACGCTTGATCGCCATGCCGATTTCGCGGCGAAGGTCGCCCTCGACGACGAACTTGCCGATCTCGGCGCGCAGCGCTTCGACTTCCGGCTCGGAAAGGTCGCGGATCTTGGTCGACGAATTGACGCCGGCCGACTCGCAGACCTTCTTGGAACGGGTACGGCCGATGCCGTAGATGCTTTGCAGCCCGACCCAGACGTGCTTCTGGGCAGGCAGGTTGACGCCCGCAATACGCGCCATAACGCGATCTCCAACTGGTTTGGCCGCCGGGTCCTGACAACCCGGCTGGAGGAACACTCGACAGAGTGAATCAGAAATTGTAACAAGGTCTCGGGTTCATAGGAAGCGCGCCGCGCCAAGGCGCGACGTGCCACGGCATGGGGAGTGTGCCCATGCTCCGGCGACGGATCGGGACTGCCAGACGGCAACGGTGTCAGCCGTCGCCCCCGAGCACCGCGCGCTACTCTGGCGCGCGGACCGGTCCAGACCCACCCGCGCGCGAGACATCGCACGGGTCGCCCTGCTGGAAGCCGGGAGCTGTGCCCGGCATTCCGATACAACGTTCGCGCCACCGGGTTTTGCCGGGGCGCAGGTGCCGGCGACAAGTCGCCGGACACCGGTCAGATCAGCGGCCTGCCCGCGAACCCTTCAGGTTCGCCTTTTTCAGCAGGCTCTCGTACTGGTGGGACATCAAGTGCGCCTGGATTTGCGCAATGAAGTCCATCACCACCACCACCACGATCAGAAGCGATGTGCCGCCGAAGTAGAACGAAATCCCCATCTGGCTGCGCATCACCTCCGGCAGCAGGCAGACAAGTACCAGGTAGGCGGCGCCCGCGGCGGTGAGGCGGGTAAGCACCGCGTCCACGTAGTCGGCGGTCGCCTTGCCGGGACGGATGCCCGGGATCAGGGCGCCCGACTTCTTCAGGTTGTCGGCGGTTTCCTGTGAGTTGAACACCAGAGCCGTGTAGAAGAACGCGAAGCCTGCGATCAGCCCGCCGTACAGGATCATGTGCAGCGGCTCGCCCGGGCTCAGCCACTGGCTGACCTGCAGCATCTTAGAGGAAGCGTCGCCCTGGCCGAACCACGCGGCCGCGGTGGCCGGGAACATCACGATGCTCGAGGCGAAGATCGGCGGGATCACGCCCGACATGTTGAGCTTGAGCGGCAGGAAGGACGACTGGTTCATGTACGCGCTGCGGCCACCCTGGCGGCGTGCGTAGTTGACCGTGATCCGGCGCTGGCCGCGCTCGACGAAGACCACGAAGTAGGTGACCGCCAGCACGATCGCGACGATCGCGAGCGCCAGCAGCGTGCTCATCTCACCGTTGCGGACCTGCTCGAACATGCCGATGGCGGCCGACGGGAGACCGGCCACGATGCCGGCGAAGATGATCAACGAAACGCCGTTGCCGATGCCGCGCTCGGTTACCTGCTCACCCAGCCACATCAGGAACATGGTGCCAGCGGTCAGCGAGATGACCGCGGTCAGGATGAAGCCCACGCCGGGGCTGTACACCACCGGGATGCCCTGGCTGGCCCCACCGGCCTGAAGCGCGGTGGCGATGCCCCACGCCTGGAACACCGCCAGCGGGATCGCGCCCATGCGCGACCACTGGTTAATCTTGCGACGGCCCGACTCGCCCTCTTTCTGGATCGCCTTCATGCTGGGCACCATCTGCACCAGCAACTGCATGATGATCGAGGACGAGATGTACGGCATCACGTTGAGCGCGAACAGGCTGAAGCGCTCCAGCGCACCACCGGAGAACATGTTGAACATGTCCACGATGGTGCCTTCCTGGGTCTCCATCAGCCGCAGCATCGCTTCGGGATTGACCCCCGGCACCGGGATGTAGCAACCGATGCGATAGACGATCAATGCGCCGATCACGAACAGCAGGCGCTGGCGGAGCTCGGTGAACTTGCCGAGCCCGCCGCCCATGCCGGCCATTGCGTTGCCGCTTCGCGCCATGCCCGGATTACTCCTCGACCTTGCCGCCAGCCGCTTCGATCGCGGCCTTGGCACCGGCCGTGGCCAGCAGGCCCTTCAGCACAAACTTCTTGCTGAGCTCGCCCTTTGCCACGATCTTGGCCCGCTTGGCAGTGCTGTGCACCAGCTTGGCGGCGCGCAGCGCGGCGAAGTCGATGTCACCGGCGTCCAGCTTGTCGAGCTGGTACAGCATGACCTCGGCAGTATCGCCGGCGGTCTTGCTGCGGAAGCCGATCTTCGGCAGGCGCATGTGCATCGGCATCTGGCCGCCTTCGAAGCCGGCCTTGATCTTGCCCTTGCCCGAGCGCGCGAACGAACCCTTGTGGCCGCGGCCGGCGGTCTTGCCCAGGCCCGAACCGATACCGCGACCGACGCGGGTGCGCTCGGTGCGGGCGCCGTCAGCCGGCTTGAGAGTGTTGAGACGCATGATGATTACTCCTCGACCCGGACCAGGTAGTGGACCTTGTTGATCAGGCCCCGCACCTGCGGGCTGTCCTTAAGTTCGCGTACGTCGTTGAGCTTGTTGAGCCCGAGCGCCTTCACCGACAGGCGGTGACGCGCCTGGCTTCCGCGCAGGCCCTTGACCAGACGCACCTTGACGGTGCCGCCGCTATTTTCAGTCTTAGCCATTGATCAGATCCTCGACCTTCTTGCCGCGCTTGGCCGCGATCTTGGCCGGCGAGTGCATTTCCGTCAGGCCGCGCAGGGTCGCGCGCACCAGATTGATCGGGTTGCGCGAGCCGACCGCCTTGGCCAGCACGTCCTTAACGCCGACCGCCTCGAGCACGGCGCGCATCGCGCCACCGGCGATGACGCCAGTACCCTCGGAAGCAGGCTGCATGTACACACGCGCCGCGCCGTGGCCGGACTTCACCGAGTGCCACAAGGTGCCGCCATTGAGCTCGACGTTGCTCATGCTCTTGCGGGCGTATTCCATCGACTTCTGGATCGCGACCGGCACTTCGCGCGCCTTGCCGTAGCCGAAGCCGACCTTGCCGGCGCCGTCACCCACCACCGTCAGCGCGGTGAAGGTGAACTGGCGGCCACCCTTGACGGTCTTGCTGACGCGGTTGACCGCGATCAGCTTCTCGATCATGCCGTCATCGATTTCCTCACGGTTGCGGTCACGCCCCCGCGATTCACGTTCGTTAGCCATTTCAGTTCCTGGATGTTGGGTAGGTTTGCTTGCGGCTTGGCCGCTTATGGTTGTGTAGTAGTTCGGTCGTGCCGCAGGGACGGAAACCCGTCACAAGCGTCCGGCGCAGGCCGCGCCGGCAGCTGGAACCGGCGCGCGGAGCCGAAGCCCCACGCACCCGGACATCAGAACTGCAGGCCACCCTCTCGGGCGGCGTCGGCAAGCACCTTGATGCGGCCGTGGTAGCGGTAGCCCGAGCGGTCGAACGCGACCTTCTCGATGCCGGCCGCCTTGGCCTTCTCGGCGATCGCCTTGCCTACCTTGGCGGCGGCGTCGGCGTTCTTGCCGTTCTTCAGGCCATCCTTCACGTCGGACTGGGTGGTCGAGGCGGCAGCCAGGACCTTCGAGCCGTCGGCGGTGAAGACCTGGGCGTACAGGTGCTGGCCAGTGCGCAGCACCGACAGGCGCGGCACACCGAGTTCGCGGATGTGCGCACGGGTCGACTTGGCGCGGCGCAGGCGGGCGATGTTCTTGTTCATTGTCAGGTCCTCGAAAGCTGAAAGCCGGGTTAGGCCTTCTTGGCTTCCTTGCGAATGATGTTCTCGCCGGCGTACTTAACGCCCTTGCCCTTGTAGGGCTCCGGCGGACGGAAACCGCGAATCTTGGCAGCCACTTCGCCGACGCGCTGCTTGTCGGCACCGGCCACGACCACTTCGGTCTGGGTCGGGGTGGTGATCGTGATGCCCTCGGGGGTCTTGAACAGGACCGGGTGGGAGAAACCCAGCGACAGGTTCAGGTCCTTGCCCTGCATCGCGGCGCGGTAGCCGACGCCGACCAGCTCGAGCTTGCGCTCGAAGCCTTCGGACACGCCGTGCACCATGTTCGCGACGATCGCGCGCAGGGTTCCGGTCAGCGGAACCAGCGACGGCTCGTTGGCCGACAGCTGCGCGTGGCCGTCCTCGATGACGATGGCGATACCGGCCGGCTTGGCGATCGACAGGGTGCCCTTGGGCCCCTTGACGGTCACATTCTCGGGCTGGACGTTCAGTTCGACACCCTTGGCCAGGGCGATCGGCTTCTTGGCAACTCGGGACATGGTCGTTACTCCCTTAGGCCACGAAGCACAGGACTTCACCGCCGACGCCCTGCTGGCGCGCCTGCGCATCGGTCATGATGCCCTTGGACGTGGAAATGATGGCGACGCCGAGGCCACCGAGCACCTTCGGCAGATCGTCCTTGCCGCGGTACTGGCGCAGGCCCGAACGCGAGAAGCGCTTGAGCTGCTCGATGACCGGCTTGCCTTCGTAGTACTTGAGCTCGATCTCGAGCTCGCTCTTGCCGGCGCCGACCTCGGTCACGCGCGAACCGAGGATGTAGCCCTCGTCCTGCAGGACCTTGGCGATGGACACCTTGATCTTGGAAGACGGCATCTTCACCGTCGGCTTGCCGACCGCGGCCGCATTGCGAATGCGGACGAACATGTCGGCGATGGGATCAGTCATGCTCATGTGTGATTCCTGATGAGTGCACCGATATCCGCTATAGCGAATTCAGTTGTGACGCCACGGCCGGGCGGCCGTGGCGTTTTGGCATTGCGAGCCGACTAGTCTATCAGACTTGGCCGGCCCTGGGCCAACACGGGCGCGGGGCCCGCTTGACTTACCAGCTGGCCTTACGCAGGCCCGGCACGTCGCCGCGCATGGTGGCTTCGCGCAGCTTGTTGCGGCCAAGGCCGAACTTCTGGTACACGCCGCGCGAACGGCCGGTCATGGCGCAACGGTTGCGCTGGCGGCTCGGGGAAGAGTCGCGCGGCAGCTTCTGCAGCTTGACCACGGCCTCTTCCTTCTCCTCATACGAGGCGGTCGGGCTGGCGATGACCTTCTTCAGCTCTTCGCGCTTGGCGGCGTACTTCGCCGCCAGCTTGGCCCGCTTCACCTCGCGGTTGATCATGGACGACTTGGCCATGTATTGATCCTCGGGTCAGTTGCGGAACGGGAAGCGGAAGGCTTCCAGCAGGGCGCGCGCCTCGGCGTCGCTCTTCGCGGTGGTGGTGATCGCGATGTCCATGCCGCGCAGCGCGTCGACCTGGTCGTAATCGATTTCCGGGAAGATGATCTGTTCCTTGACGCCCATGTTGTAGTTGCCACGGCCGTCGAACGCCTTGCCCGACACGCCGCGGAAGTCGCGGACGCGCGGCAGCGAGACGTTGATCAGGCGGTCGAGGAACTCGAACATCTTCTGGCGACGCAGAGTCACCTTGCAGCCGATCGGCCAGCCATCGCGGATCTTGAACGAGGCCACGGAAACGCGGCTCTTGGTCACGATCGGCTTCTGGCCGGAGATCTTGGTCATGTCGGCGACCGCATTCTCCAGGATCTTCTTGTTGGTGGCCGCCTCACCCACACCCATGTTCAGGGTGATCTTGGTGATGCGCGGCACCTCCATTGGATTCTTGTAGCCGAACTTCGCCGTCAGCGAGGGAACGACCTCTTCCTTGTAGAACTTTTCAAGCCGGGTGTTCATTTCAGCATTCCTCAGGCGTCGACCGCCTCACCGCTGGAGCGGAACACACGCAGTTTGCGTCCATCCTCCAGCACCTTGATGCCAACGCGCTCGCCCTTGCCGGTGGCCGGGTTGAAGAGCATCACGTTGGAGATATGGATCGGCGCCTCACGCTCGATCACGCCGCCGGGCTGGCCCAGCTGCGGGTTGGGCTTGGTGTGGCGCTTGATGATGTTGACGTTGGACACGACGACCTTGTCGCCGGCCACGCGCACCACATCACCCTTCTTGCCCTTGTCCTTGCCGGCGGTCACGACGACCTGGTCGCCTTTCTTGATACGGTTCATGTCGGTTCCTCCGCTCAGAGCACTTCAGGTGCGAGCGAGACGATCTTCATGAACTTCTCGGAACGCAGCTCACGGGTCACGGGCCCGAAGATGCGGGTGCCGATCGGCTCATGCTTGTTGTTGAGCAACACCGCGGCGTTGCCATCGAAGCGGATCAGCGAGCCGTCCGGGCGACGGACGCCCTTGCGGGTGCGGACCACGACGGCGTCATAGACGTCGCCCTTCTTCACCTTGCCCCGCGGGATCGCATCCTTGACGGTGACCTTGATGATGTCGCCAATGTGCGCGTAACGGCGCTTGGAGCCGCCGAGCACCTTGATGCACATCACTTCCTTCGCACCGGAGTTGTCGGCCACGCCGAGGTAGCTTTGCATCTGGATCATGGTTCAGCCTCCTCGTTATTCGGCCGCGCGGCTGACGATCTCAACCACGCTCCAGTTCTTGGTCTTGGACATCGGGGCGACTTCGCGCACCCGGACGACGTCGCCTTCGTTGCAGGCATTGTCTGCATCGTGCGCGTGGAGCTTGGACGAGCGGCGGATGTACTTGCCGTACAGCGCGTGCTTGACCTGGCGCTCGACGAGCACGGTGACGGTCTTGTCCATCTTGTTGCTGACCACGCGTCCTTCGACCGTGCGCAGCGCCTTCTCTGTATTGTTGTCGGTCATGGCGGGTCCTTACTTCTTCTGACCCAGCAGGGTGTTGACGCGAGCGATCTCGCGGCGCACCCGGCGGGCCTCGTGGGTCTTGGCGAGCTGGCCAGTGGCCTTCTGCATGCGGAGGGCGAAGCTCTCCTTATGCAGCTCGGTCAGGTGGGCCTGGAGCTCGTCAGCCGACTTTTCACGCAGTTGCTTGAGTTCCATCAGCGCACCGTCCGGGTAACGAAAGTTGTGGTCACCGAGAGCTTGGCCGCGGCAAGGCGGAACGCCTCGCGCGCCACGTCCTCACCCACGCCCTCGATCTCGTAGATCATCCGGCCGGGCTGGATCTGCGCGACCCAGTACTCGACGTTGCCCTTGCCGGAGCCCATTCGGACTTCGATCGGCTTCTTGGTGATCGGCTTGTCGGGGAACACGCGGATCCACATCTTGCCGCCACGCTTGACGTAGCGGCTGATGGACCGGCGCGCGGCCTCGATCTGGCGCGCGGTGATCTGGCCGTGGGCGGTCGCCTTCAGGCCGTACTCGCCGAAGCTGACGGCGTTGCCGCTCCATGCCAGGCCGTCGTTGCGGCCCTTGTGCATCTTGCGGTATTTGGTTCGCTTGGGTTGCAACATGGTCGGTTACCTCGATTCACGCGGCGGACGCGGGCCACGGTCGCGACGGTCGCCGCGGTCACCGCGGTCGCCACGCGGGCTATCGTCCTGCTTTTCCTGGCCGACCTGGGAGAAATCGAAGATCTCGCCCTTGTAGACCCAGACCTTGATGCCGATGATCCCGTAGGTCGTCTTGGCTTCGGCAAAGCCGTAGTCGATATCGGCGCGGAGGGTATGCAGCGGCACGCGGCCTTCGCGGTACCACTCCGAACGCGCGATCTCGGCGCCGTTGAGGCGGCCGGCGACGTTGACCTTGATGCCCAGCGCGCCCAGGCGCATCGCATTGCCCACTGCGCGCTTCATTGCGCGGCGGAACATGATGCGGCGCTCGAGCTGCTGCGCGATCGACTCGGCGACCAGCTGCGCGTCGAGCTCGGGCTTGCGGACCTCGGTCACGTTGATGTGCGCCGGGACGCCCATCATGTCGCTGACTTCCTTGCGCAGCTTGTCGATGTCCTCGCCACGCTTGCCGATCACCACGCCCGGACGGGCGGTGTGGATCGTCACGCGGGCGTTGTTGGCCGGACGCTCGATGAAGATCTTGGAGATGCCTGCCTGGGCAAGCTTCTTGCGCAGCATCTCGCGGACCTTCAGGTCGGCCGCGAGGTACTCGGCGTACTGCTTCTTGCCGGCGAACCACTTCGAGTTCCAGTCCTTGGAAATGCCAAGGCGGATGCCGATCGGATGAACTTTATGACCCATGAGTTACTTCCCCTCGCCGACGACGACGGTGATATGGCTGGTGCGCTTGAGGATGCGGGTACCGCGTCCCTTCGCACGGGCCATGAAACGCTTCAGCGTCGGACCTTCGTCGACCATGATGGTCTTGACCTTGAGCTCGTCGATGTCGGCACCCTGGTTGTTCTCGGCGTTGGCGATGGCCGACTCGACGACCTTGCGGATCATCGCGGCGGCTTTCTTGTCCGAGAACTTGAGCAGGTTGACGGCACGCTCGGCGCTCAGGCCACGGACCTGGTCAGCGACCAGGCGGGCCTTCTGCGGCGAGATGCGCGCGGTGCGCAGGATTGCTTTCGCTTCCATGGTCATCTCCTTAGCGGCTCTTCTTGTCGGCCACGTGACCCTTGAACGTACGGGTCAGGGCGAACTCGCCGAGCTTGTGGCCAACCATGTTCTCGTTGACCAGCACGGGGATGTGGTTGCGACCGTTGTGCACGGCGATGGTGAAACCCACCATCTCCGGCAGAACCATCGAGCGACGCGACCAGGTCTTGATCGGCTTCTTGTTGTTGGCCGCAGCCTCCACCTTCTTGATGAGATGGTGGTCGACGAACGGGCCCTTCTTGAGTGAACGTGCCATGGCCGATTAGCTCCTACGATCGCGCACGATGAACTGCTGGGTGCGCTTGTTCTTGCGGGTCTTGTAACCCTTGGTCGGAACGCCCCACGGGGTGACCGGATGCGGGTTGCCCTGGCCGGCCTTGGCCTCACCACCACCGTGCGGGTGGTCGACGGGGTTCATCGCCGCGCCGCGGACGGTCGGGCGAACACCACGCCAACGCTTGGCACCGGCCTTGCCGAGCTTCTCGAGGTTGTGCTCGACGTTGCCGACTTCACCGATGGTGGCGCGGCACTCGACCGGCACCTTGCGCATCTCGCCGGAGCGGAGGCGCAGCGTGGCGTAGCCCTGCTCGCGAGCGACCAACTGCACGCCGGCGCCGGCGGCACGCGCCAGCTGGGCGCCCTTGCCGGGCTTCATCTCGATGCAGTGGACGGTCGAACCAACCGGGATGTTGCTCAGCGGCAGGGTGTTGCCCACGCGGATCGGGGCGTCACGGCCGGCAATCACCTGGTCGCCATCCTTCAGGCCCTTGGGCGCGATGATGTAACGACGCTCGCCATCGACGTAGCACAGCAGGGCGATGTGGGCAGTGCGGTTGGGATCGTATTCGATCCGCTCCACGCGCGCCGGGATGCCTTCCTTGTTGCGCTTGAAATCGATGATGCGGTAGTGCTGCTTGTGGCCACCACCGATGTGGCGGGTGGTGATCCGGCCATGGTGGTTGCGACCGCCGGTCTTGCTCTTCTTCTCGAGGAGCGGAGCGTGCGGGGCGCCCTTGTGCAGGCCCGGGGTCACCACGCGGACCGCGGAACGGCGGCCGGGCGAGGTGGGTTTGAAAGTCATCAATGCCATGGGTCTAGTCCTCAGGCCTTGGCCATCACGTCGATCGACTGGCCTTCAGCCAGCTTCACGTACGCCTTGCGCCAGTCGGCGCGGCGGCCCATGCGGAACTTGAAGGCCTTGGACTTGCCCTTCACGTTGACCACGTTGACTGCCTCGACCTTGACGTCGAACAGCTTCTCCACGGCGACCTTGATGTCGGCCTTGGTAGCAGTCGTCGCCACTTCGAAGACGTATTGGTTGGAAACTTCCTGCAGGCGCGCGGTCTTTTCGGACACACGCGGCGCACGGATCACGTTGTAGAGCTTGGCGTCGTTCATGCCAGCCACTCCTCGATCTTCTTGACCGCATCGGCGGTGACCACGACCGAGTCGGCGCCAACCAGCGCGACCGGATCCAGGCCCTGCACGTCGCGGACTTCGACATACGGCAGGTTGCGCGCCGAGAGGTACAGGTTCTCGGTGGCATCCTCGGTGACCAGCAGCGGACGGCGACCCGCACCAAGGTCCTTGAGCATGGAGATCATGCCCTTGGTCTTCGGCGACTCGATGTCCAGCGACTCCACGACCATGATGCGGCCCTGGCGGTTGAGCTCGGACAGGATCGCGGCCATCGCGGCGCGGTACATCTTGCGGTTGACCTTCTGCGCGAAGCTGCGCGGCTTGGCCGCGAAGGTCACGCCACCACCGACGAAGATCGGAGCGGTCAGGGCGCCGTGACGTGCACCGCCACCCTTCTGCTTCTTCGACTTCTTGGTGGTGCCGGCGACTTCCGAGCGGGTCTTCTGCGCCTTGGTGCCGGCACGGCCGGCATTGCGGTACGCGACCACGACCTGGTGGACCAGGTCCTCGCTGAACTCGCGGCCGAAGATCTCGTCGGACACCGACACGGTCTTGCTGCTGTTATTGATGGCAAGTTCCATCGTCATACTCCCTTGCTCGACGGGCGGACGATCACGTCACCGCCCGGCGCGCCCGGCACTGCGCCGCGGATGGCGATCAGGCCGCGCTCTGCGTCGACCTTCACCACCTGCAGGCCCTGGGTGCTCTGCTGGACCGAGCCCATGTGGCCGGACATCTTCTTGCCCGGGAACACGCGACCGGGGGTCTGGCGCTGACCGATCGAACCCGGGGAACGATGCGACAGCGAGTTACCGTGGGTGGCGTCGCCCATGCGGAAGTTCCAGCGCTTGATCGTGCCCTGGAAGCCCTTGCCCTTGGTCACGCCCTGGACGTCAACGACCTGGCCGGCCTCGAAGATGTCGGCGCGGATCTCGCCGCCAACCTCGAAGTCGCCGATCTTGTCGTCGGCCACGCGGAACTCCCACAGGCCACGGCCGGCGTCGACCTTGGCCTTGGCCAGGTGGCCCGCCTCGGGCTTGTTGACCAGCGCGGCGCGCTTGACGCCGACGGTCACCTGCACCGCGCTGTAGCCGTCGGTATCGGTGGTCTTGATCTGGGTGATGCGGTTCGGGGTCGCCTCGATCAGCGTCACCGGGACGGACTTGCCGTCTTCGGTGAAGAACCGGCTCATGCCGGCCTTGCGACCGACGATGCCCAGCGAATACTTCTTCGCAGTCATGTGGTTGGCCTCAGGTCAGCTTGATCTGGACGTCGACGCCTGCCGCGAGCTCGAGCTTCATGAGCGCGTCCACGGTCTTGTCGTTGGGGTCGACGATGTCGAGCACGCGCTTGTGCGTGCGGGTCTCGTACTGGTCGCGCGCGTCCTTGTCGACGTGCGGCGAGGTGAGAATGGTGTAGCGCTCGATCTTGGTCGGCAGCGGGATCGGGCCACGCACTTGCGCGCCGGTCCGCTTGGCCGTTTCGACGATCTCGCTGGCCGAGCGGTCGATCAGACGATGATCGTACGCCTTCAGCCGAATCCGGATCTTCTGGTCCGCCATGACGGTGTTCCTTGGTTAAAAGAGCGACGGGCCGACGACTGGTTGCGCCGAACCCCGGTGGAATGCATTCCGGCCAGACCGCGCCGGCGTCCTTCAAAAATCAAGGCAGGCCGGTTTCCCGGCCCGCCCAGACGGAATCTAAGAACGCATGAAGCCGCCATTGGCCGGAAACCGGGCCAGGCAGCACCATGCGACATATCCCTGTCTGGCGAAGACGAGGTGCTTCCTGCCCCTCATTTCGCTGGTTCGCGGGCCTGCATGTTCATGAGGCCCACGGTGGTCGCGCATTCTAACGGGTTTCCAGAACACAGTGCAAGCACCTGCCTGGAAACGACCGCCGCCAAGCGAACCTGGCGGCGGATGGAGCATTCAACCCGGGCGCTGGCCCGGATCGGCATTACTTGATGATCTTGGAGACCACGCCGGCGCCGACGGTACGGCCGCCTTCGCGGATCGCGAAGCGCAGGCCTTCGTCCATGGCGATCGGGTTGATCAGCGAGACGACCATCTTCACGTTGTCGC